>CBDAFG010000067.1:0-6064 GCA_965195205.1 uncultured Pelolinea sp.
GCAAATCAATTAGCAGATGCGTTAATCTATCTCCACAGTCAAGACCCTCCAATTTTGCATAGGGATATCAAACCAAGCAATCTTAAATTAAACCCAAGTGGATTATTAAAACTTGTGGATTTCGGATTGGTTAAACTATTAGCGCCCGGCGAAATGACTATCACGATTATTCAAGGGCAAGGAACAGTGATATATACTCCTTTGGAACAGTACGGGGGAGACGGATCCCATACAGACGTTCGGAGTGATATCTATTCCTTCGGTTCAACTCTTTATCATTTACTAACAAACACCCCTCCCATTGATGCAAGAGCTAGATTTATAAACCCAAATACGCTTACCTCTCCACGAAAATTGAACCCAAACATTTCACTTCAAATGGAACGAGCGATTCTTTGGGCAATGCACTTGCATCCTGACGAAAGACCACAAGATATGGCTCAGCTTAAAGACTATTTTACAGGAAAATCTATTGTTATTGAGAAAAACCGATCTGAAGAAGTCCAGATTAGAAATTACCTCAAGAAACCTTTTGAAAAAGCCCTTCTCTTGCTAGCCGTGATTCTAATGACTATCAGTTTTCTCGGGTCTCTTTTTCTTTGAGCGGTTTTGTAAAAACCGAATTATTATCCACCCAGCTGTTCCTCCGATCAATACCCCAACAAAAACAGAAAAACACAGTTTTATATATCCACTAGATCCATATCGCGGAAAACTTCCCGGAAAATCGAAAATAAACCATGCGGTATTGAATAATCCCCCAACAATACTGCTCCCACCAATTATTATTCGATCCTCAATCAAATAATAATTACGTAATAAATAAAATGCTGCCGCACCCAATATCCATGAAAATGCAGTAGCAATAAACCATTCTGAGACTTTACTGTTGTTTTTCTCTAGGTTGATCTCAGGATCTGCTGAAACAGATTCTTCACCATCTACTATTTCTTCAGGTGTGGGGATTGGTGTTGGGATAATCGCGCTAACAATCGCCTCTTCTTCCGATATATCAAGCACAAGGATTTGCGAACTTAATGCAGGTTCACTTACTACTCTAATTTCATGCATTCCGCCATATTGCAATGCGATTGAAGCCATTGCAACCCCGTTCTCAGTAACAGATTCAACCTGTTGAATGGACGTATTTGTTCCTTGCTCATTCATAGTGAATCTGACCACTGTTCCATCAGGCACAGGATTGTTGTTATGGTCCACAATGATCCCGGTTTTTACCGGCAAGGTACCTCCCAGTTTAAAATCAGGAAATGTACCTTCCGAATCCCCATTGGTTTGCTCTATTCCTTCTTCATCAAGAATAGATTGTGCCGCATCCTCGTCTACTGACAAAGCGATTATTTGATCTGGCGCTGGAGTCATCGCTGTAATAAGATCATACGCGATTCCAGAAATTGAAACAGGGGAAGCACCCTGTGGGGTTATTTCCTGAAAAACAATCCTGGCGGCTACGTCCACAAAAGAAGGCAATTTGCTGTACAGACAATAAAAAGCTGAAAATGCGGATATTTCTGTCGCATCAAAATAATATGGAACGTCAAAAGAGAAAACCAGGATATTTTTATCTCGCAATACTGATGGATACTCTGCCAATAGATTATGCAAAGCATAGGATGACGGCTCCTCGAGATTAACCTCTCGTAAAGCAAAAATCACCCATTTCGCTCTTGACAGATTCTCCTCCACTTCAGGACGATTGAAAGGGCTATTTACGTAATCATACAGGTCAATAAAAGAATAGGAAATAATCTGACTTTCACTAATCTGCCCATTCCCTGACGGTCCATAAAGATTAAGTATTGATGTTTGCAGACCATTTACAGGAAAAATATCTTGCGGACGGCACCCCTCACATTGTTGAACAATTTGATCATCAGTAAAAATCAGGATCTTTTCCCCGAATTGAGGAGGCAGCGGGAAAGATTCATTTATTTGTTTTTGTGTAGGGTTTACTAAAGTGGCTGCTTGCAGAGCTATTTCAAACACGGTTTCAACACCACTCCCTAGATTGGACAATTTGTTTGAATTAGGAATAACCCTCTCTAAGACAAATTCGTCATACAGCTCAAATTTCTGGGTTAATATCCGTATCAGGGATGCATCCACTCTTTCAGCAAATGCCTGATCCTCTTTATATTTCTGAATGAATAGATCCATCGTTTTCCTATAGGTAACAAATCGATCTTCATCGCCAGTTGATTTCAATTGATCCATGTATAAAAGATCATTTCCTGCCAAGAAAGCATTTCTTACTACCTGACGCGCGTCAATGAATGCCCCGCTAGGGTTAAAAAACTTATTAACTGCCTGGCTTCCGAGATCATCACTCACCAAAATACCGCCTGCTTCACGCCATGTATCTAATGGAGAAAGATCCATCAGCAGTTCCATTGCGTTTTGATCAAAACTTATTGGCTTAGTTGTAGCTCGAATATTCCCTTGAAAACCCTGGTACCGAATATGGCTGCTTAATAAGCCATCAGCGATAAAATCAGCCTCGGGATCAATCGGATCTGTAACTTTAAAAAACGGAGCCAATTCGATCAATTGCAGTTGTTCAAGTGATTTCCGAACTGTGGCAACTTCTTCCTCTGGAAGGCGGTCTGAACTACCTCGCCCAGGAAAATTCTTAACGATTACCGCAATTTTATTTTTGCTTCCTTGGTGGATACCATCAATATACGCAGCACCCATTTCCCCAACCCAGTATGGATCTCCGCCAAATGTTCGTACACCCAGGTTTTCTTTCCCTTCACTATAAATAATATCTAAAACATCTAATGATGGACCGAAAAATAAATTAAAGCCAAGTGTCTCTAATTCACTACCGATAAGTTCGCCAACCTCTTTCGCTATTGAAGTATTCCAAGTTGCTCCAATTGCCATTTGAGAAGGGGTAGAAGTTACTCCTCCGATCATCTGGTCATATGGAAACGATCCGCCTGGTTGTGAAATCCCTATGAATAATGGAATGTACTCATTGGTTAAACCAATACCAGGTAATTTGTCCCCCAATTCATTGTCCGAGTCCCACTCGATCGTTTGGAGTTTAGAAATAAGATCGTATGTATTCTGGGCTACATAATCAGGGTCAGCGAAATTTTCATTTCCGCTTTTCAGCACAACTCCTCCCACAGAATACTCTGAGATTAGTTTAAAAATCTCCGATTTCTCTCCAATTTCTGATCCGTCAAATGTGATTAAGAATAATTGGCCCACTTTTTCTTCTGGAGATAAACGGGTTGCCAATTGCAGTGCTTTTAAATAAGGTTCGGGGTTAACAGGCTCATCCTCACATAAACCTATAGATGTGATTAATAAGGATATTAGGCACGTAACCGTAATGATCAGCAACCCTGATCTTTTTCTCTTTTCCATATATTAATAATACTAAAAAAAAGCTATTTTTTCATCCTGCGTTTTATTTCTTGCGCTAGTTTTGGATCATTAGTTATGATTCCATCAACCCCATGCCTGATCAATTCAATCATATCGGCACTCTGGTTAACAGTCCAGGCATTTACTCTTCTATTCATTTTATGCTGTTTCTCAATAAATGGTTCTGAGATGTCCTTGAAATACGGATGGATATAATCCGGAGATATCCACGAAAATATTTTTGATCTGGATAAATACCCAAATACGCCCGTTGAACATATTAGTGCAACATGTGCCCTTGGAATGAGGTGCCTGATTCTATTCAAATTTGAAGGATTAGAAGAAGAGAAAAGCAACTGATCGAATATATCTATTCTCTTTGCAATTTCAAACACCTTCTCTGGTAGCACATCAAATGGGTTATGATAATTCTTCAGTTCTACATTGATTAAAGCCCGATTTTTAAATATCGCGAAAGCTTCTTCTAATAAAGGAATTTTCTCGTTCTTAAATTTCGGAGAGAAAGTGGAACCAGCATCCAAAGTACGTAATTTCTTTGTACTTAATTGATCTACTTTTCCAGAACCATTTGTCGTTCGATCAACTGTCCGGTCATGAATCACAACCGGAATTCCATCCGCGCTCAGCATTGTATCCAGTTCAAATGCTTGTGCACCCTGTTGTAAAGCCAGTTCAAACGCCGCTATCGTGTTCTCTGGAGCATATTTTGAAGCACCGCGATGCCCAAATACAATTGGGGGGTGTATTTTTTCAATCCAATGCATAGAATTCTCTCTGAATAACAAAAGAAATTATAGCATTCAGTAACATCTGATTTATTTCACTTTGAGTTTCATATAATTTCATTATCTAAGTAAGGGAAGCTGGACTTGGTTTGATTAATGAACCTTCAGTCCATCTAAGTCGATATCTTTTATTATTAATTGAAGTGATTTCCTGCCATTATAAATATTCAGATCATATGAAAAAAGGATGTCAACCGTTTGAGCTGATTGAATCTGCTCATAATATTCCCCATAACGGAAAGCAACAGCATCAAAATTTATTTTTCCATCTGAAACATTCATTTTTAGATGGTCGCCTGAATTTCCAATTCGTCTAATTCCCTTGCATTCAACATTTCTTGCGACAAACAATGGCATTGGATTCCCAATTCCTACAGGCTCTAGAACATCATAATGGTTTAATAAGTCAGGATGCAGGTCTATTAGATTAACTTGCGCTTCTGCCTTAATTTCACGAACCAAAGGAAGGTTTCCTAATTCCCGCTCACAAAACTTTCCAAATTTCTCGGTAAAGGTTTCTATATTTTTCATTTCAAACTTTATTAATTCCCGCTTACAAAACTTTACAAATTTCTCGGTAGAGGATTCAATATCTTTCATTTCAAACTTTATTAATCCGCCAGAATAAATCTTCTTGAATTTCTTAGTAAAGGATTCTATATTATTCATTTCTAACTTTTTCATTTCCCGCTTACAAAACTTTGATAAGTTATCAAAAAAATATCCGATTTTTTTCTTTTTAACTTTTATTAATTCCCGCTCGCAGATCTTTGCGAATTTTTCAGTAAAGGTATCTATGTTTTTCATCTCAACCGTTAACCCCGCAGCCATCGCATGACCTCCATGCTGAAGAAGGAGATCTTTACATTCATCAAGGGCAGACGTAATATTCAATTCGGGAATGCTGCGGCAGGATGCACGTACAACATCTCCTTTTTGCACCCCAATGATCGCGGGACGATAATATCGTTCCACCAGTCTGGAGGAAGCCAAACCCACCACCCCCTCATTGAAGTCCTTGTCCCAATAAAATAACATCCATTTATTTATCTCTGGATCATATAAATTTTCTACCTTAGCTTGTATCTCTTTTGTTATCCCCTGCCGTTTTTGATTTTCCTGATCCAGCTGGAGAGCTTTTGGGGCTGCTTGCTCTGTAGTTTCTGCCATGAGAGCTTGAAAAGCGAGATCAGCTGATCCCAATCTGCCAGCCGCATTCAAACGCGGCCCGATCCTGAACCCAATATCTTCTGCTTTCACTTTATGAATGTTTGTTCTACTCACGTTGGCAAGTGCCAACAATCCTGGACGTTTTCCAAAACGCATGGATCGCAGTCCTTTTCGCACCAGAGCTCTGTTCTCATCAACCAATTGTGCCATATCAGCAATTGTTCCGACCGCAACCAGATCCACCCAATTTTCAAGCTCAATATTTGGAATAGGGTATTTTTCAAGAAGACCCTGAGATAATTTATATGCGATTCCGACACCAGCCAGTTCTTTGAATGGATAATCATCATCCGGTTGTTTTGGGCAAATCACAGCATTTGCTTTTGGAAGGGAATCAAATGGTTGGTGATGGTCTGTAATGATTACATCCACCCCCTCATTCCTTGCATAGTCTACTTCTTTCACGGACCTCACGCCACAGTCTACTGTGATAATCAAATCTGGCTTTAATCGCAGTACTTTTTGGAGAGCACCCATTGTAAGGCCGTAACCTTCATTGAACCGATTGGGAATATAGGAATTTACATCTGCACCGTATTGTTGAAGAACTTGAACCATAAGAACGGATGCTGTGACCCCATCCACGTCATAATCTCCAAAGACAATTATCTTCTTGTTATGAAGAACTGAAT
>CBDAFG010000068.1:0-10190 GCA_965195205.1 uncultured Pelolinea sp.
CGGGAATTTATTAACCGAACGTAGTTCACGGAGTAGATCTCTAATGTTTTTCTTGAATTGTTCTATTGGTAAAAAGTTTTCAATATTTAAAGCGAAGAAAAAGTGTCCAATCCTGAAGCGAGTCTCTTTGCCTTGTGAATCAAAACCGGATAATGCAAAAAGGAAGGCACCGCTTTGCAAAGAAGAGGATAATATTTCTACGATTGTGGACAGCCCATACCCTTTATGGCTTCCAGATTCTTCTGATACTCCTCCTAATGGTAGAAGAGCAGCTTTCTTTTCCATAAGCATATCTAATATGTTTTTTGGATTTGAAAGGGGTTTACCATCTTCACCAATCACCCAACCTTCAGAAGCGGGTTTTTCCTGCCTATTCAGTACCTCAATTTTTCCTCGTTGTGTTATTGATGTTGCTGCATCAAACAGAAATGGAAAATTTTCGTCAGTAGGCGCTCCAAATGCGATCGGATTTGTTCCCAATGTAGGCTGGTTACTGAACGTTGGTGCTACTGCGGGTCTTGCGTTTGTAAAACTCATCCCTATCATATTATTTTTGGTTGCCATAAGTGGATAGTACCCATCTATACCAAAATGTGTGGAATTCCGTACAGCAACTGCACCAAGGCCGTACTCTTTTGCTTTCCTTAAAGCAAGATTCATGGCGTGATAACCAACGACCATCCCAATCCCATGATTACCGTCAATAACTGCGGTTGTGGGTGATTCCTTGGTGATCTCAGGAGTTACATCTATCTCAATTAAACCTTTCCTAATTCGGTCAATATACATTCTAAGTCTTCCAATCCCGTGTGATTGAATTCCTCTTAGATCCGATGTTATTAATATATCGGCGCAAATAATCGCATCTTCTTCTGATACACCAGCTTTTTGAAAAGCGATTTTTATGAAATTTCTCAGATATGGAGCAGATTTATAAATAATTTTATTCGTCATATTGATCCTATATAAGTTATATTATGGATTTTAACATTTATTGACCAAAAATTTATTAATTATCGACAAAAACCTGTTATTAATGTTAAAATCGTTGCGAAATTGTTTTTTGGAGATAATATGAAACGAATCGCTGTATTAACAAGTGGTGGAGATGCCCCGGGAATGAATGCTGCAATCCGATCGGTTGTTAGAACGGGTTATAAAAAGGGGTGGCAAGTGTTTGGAATTCGCAAGGGATATTATGGGTTAATAAACGGAAAATTTATACTATTAGGGCCAAGGGATGTAGGAGGAATCATTCAGAAAGGGGGCACTTTTTTAGGAAGTGCACGATGCGAGGAATTTAAAACAGAAGAAGGGCGTTTGAAAGGACTGCGGGCACTTAATGAGAATGGGATTGATGGACTTGTAGTTATTGGAGGGAATGGGTCGCAAACAGGAAGTTACTTACTTCACAAACTGGGTTTTCCTGTTGTTGGTGTTGCTTCAACAATCGATAATGATTTAGTTGGGTCAGATGTGACAATTGGCGTTGATACTGCTCTTAACATAGCGCTCGAAGCGATTGATCGACTCAAAGTAACTGGCGCATCACACCAGCGGGGATTTCTTGTGGAAGTGATGGGACGAAATTGTGGGTATTTGGCTCTCATGGCGGCAATTTCGGGTGGTGCAGAAGCAGTAGTTATTCCAGAAATGGAGACAAATCCAAGGGATATTGCAAATATATTAAGAAAAGCATATAAGCGGGGAAAATCACACGCGATCGTTGTTGTCGCAGAAGGGGCTAAATATAATGCAAATAGACTCGCGGAATATTTTAATAAATATCAAGAAAGAATCGGATTTGTTTTAAGGGTAACTATCTTAGGGCATGTTCAAAGGGGAGGCACACCAAGTTCAGCGGATCGAATTTTAGCAAGTAGATTGGGGGCAGGCGCAACAGATTGCCTTGAACGAGAAGAAAATGGTGTTTTGGTTGGTTGGGTAGGAGGAAAAATAAAAACAACATCTTTGAAAGATGTTGTAGGCAAAACTAAAAAAATTGATCTTGATCTTTTTGAATTAGCGCGGATTTTGGATTAATCTACTTTCCTTTATCCTTCATCTGAAGGTATGTTTCAATAAAAGCGTTTATATCCCCATCCAGAACTGCGTCAATATTGCCCGTTTCATATTCGGTCCGGTGGTCCTTTACCTTTTGATACGGATGCAAAATATAAGATCTGATCTGATTACCCCATTCCGCTTTCTGATATTCACCACGTAGTTTACTTATTCGTTTTTCCTGTTCGGCAAGTTTTATCTCATAGAGACGTCCGCGCAGAACCTTTAATGCATTTTCTTTATTTTGTAATTGTGAGCGCTCATTCTGGCATGAAACAACTATTCCTGTTGGACGATGAGTGATCCGTACCGCAGTCGCATTTTTTTGGACATTCTGCCCACCCGCTCCAGAAGATTTATAAATGTCGATCATAAGGTCGTCTGGGTTAATTGTTATTGAAGGATCTTCAGCGGTTACTTCGGGAAGGACCTCAACCTGAACAAAGGACGTGTGCCTTCGGTGGGCTGCGTCGAATGGTGAAAGACGGACCAATCGATGAACACCTTTCTCTGCTCTGAGGTAACCATATGCATAGCTGCCGTCAATATGAATTGTGATGCTTTTAATTCCAGCTTCTTCACCATCCGATTTAGTAATTATTTCACTCGAATAGTTATTTTGCTCTGCCCATCTTAGATACATCCTCATGAGCATTGATGCCCAATCTTGGGCATCTGTCCCACCTGCACCGGCGTTGATTGTTAAAAGTGCATTACCTGAATCGTATGGACCGGATAATAATGTTGTGAGTTCGAGATTATCGAGTTGCTGTTTTAATTTACCAATTTCTTGAATAAGTTCGTCGCGAAAGCTTTTATCACCCGTTTTTGCTAGGTCGAGTAGATCTCTGGTTTTATGGGAAATTGTGGCCCAAATTTCAATCTCGTTTTGCAAACTTGCGATTTTACGCATAACTAATTGAGCGGACCTATTATCTGTCCAAAATTCATCAGTTTTTGATTTATCAACTAATTTTGTTAATTGAGCATTCTTATTGTCTAAGTCAAAGATGCTCCAATAGGATAGAAATTTGATTGTTTAATTGATCGATTTTTTCGATTATGTCTAGCATACGTCCTCCAAAACTACAATAACTGCGGATAGATTATTATTTCTGAATAATCTGATGGTAATTAGATGCCAGCGAGTTGGCCGCAACCTGCTTTTATATTTGATCCTTGACTATTTCTAATTGTAGTAGAGATGCCATTCCTTAATAAAATATTGCTGAAGTCGTTAATGGTTTTTATGCTGGGCGGGCTCTCTTTAAAATGAGAACTTTGATTTAACGAAATCAGGTTGACATGGCAATTTTGATTTTTCAATCGTTCTGCAAGGTCTTGGGCGTGATCGCGAGTTGAATTTATTTTATCAATTAGAACATACTCGTAAGTTATTCTACGTTTCGTTTTTGAGATGTAATATTCTGCTGATTTCATTATCTCTTGAATTGGGTATTTTTTAGCTATTGGAATCAATTTTTCTCGAATTTTGTCATTAGGCGCATGTAAAGATATGGCTAGTTTGAATTGGCGCTGTTCATCTGCGAATTTTATGATCTTTTCGGCTATTCCTATTGTGGAAATTGTAATTTTGCGTGCGCCAATATTGATTCCTTTCGGGTCATTGAAACGTTTTACGGATTGAAGCGTTGCATTGTAATTCAAAAATGGTTCACCCATTCCCATTAGAACAATATTAGTGATCTTTTGGCCAATTTTATGAAGGCGGCGAGAGAAAAACAGTACTTGTCCAATTATTTCAGAAACGGCTAAATTACGGAAGAACCCATTTTGCCCTGTCGCACAGAATGCACAACCAACAGGACATCCAGCTTGAGTGGAAATACAAATTGTGTTTCGATTCCTGTTGATCAAGTGAACGGATTCAATTAGATTACCATCAGCTAACTGAAATAATACCTTGGTTGTTCTTTCATTGATTGTTTTATTCTCTTTTACTGGATCAAGGGAGAGGATCTTAAATTGATGAGAAAGTGAAGTCCTTAATGATTTTGGTAAGTTTGAGAAATTATCCCAATTAGAATAACAAAGTTGATATAAACCTTCCCAGATTTGGTTTGCTCGAAACCTCGGCTCATTTAATTGCAGGATCTTTTCTTCGAGTGTTGAATATTCAAGATCAAGGATATTTTCCATAATTTTATAAAGAGAAGAGATCCATAATATTATTTAATAATAAATTTGGTTTAGGAGACCATTTTTCATAATCTTCGATAGTCGAAACTCCAGAAAGAACAAGAGCAGTTTTGCATCCAGAATCTTGCCCGCCTTTAATATCTGTTGAAAGGCGATCACCAATTACTAATGTTTCATCTGGTTTTGAATTAAGTCTTTCCAAACCGACATTGAATAAAAAAGGAAGGGGTTTTCCTGCAAGTTGTGCTTTAACGCCTGAGGCGGTTTCTAAAGCAGCTAACAGGGTCCCTGCTCCTGGAATATTTCCCTCTGGAGAAGGGTAGGTTGGGTCAGGATTTGTAAAATAAAAAGGAATCCCTTTTTGGATCATAAGAGATGTTTTTTTCACCATGTCGTAATTAAAGTTCTTTGATAAACCAGCAACCACTGCTTGAGGGTTTTTTTCAGAATGAAAGAGGTTAAATTCTTCTAATGCATTAATAAGAGATTCTTCTCCCGAAATATATATCGGCCCGCCATTAGGGAAATGCTGGTTTACTAAAAAGCCGGTTGCCATAGCGGATGTTAATATTTGCCATGGTTCAATACGTGCACCAAAGCTGTTGAATTTTGAGATATATCGATCGATGGTATTTAATCCGTTATTTGTTGCCATAAGAACTTTTACATCCACCTCTTTAAAGGTGGAAAATAACTCTTTTAAATTACATAATGGTTCATTGGAACGCCAAAGTACACCATCCATATCCAATATAGCTGCTGAAATGGGTGCGTTATTGACTAATATCATAAACTTCTCCTAAAAGCTGGGTTATGCATTAATAACAATCCGACCGTATTTTTGTGCGAGACAAACACTTATTTTTCAGGTGGATTCAGAATCTTGTCAACTAAACCGTATTTTATTGCTTGTTCAGCGTTTAAATAGAAATCTCTTTCTGTATCTTTTTCGATTACCTCTAATTCTTTACCTGTACTTTCAGAAAGAATTTTATTGAGGCTGGATTTTAAACGTAGAATTTCCTTAGCTTGAATCTCTATGTCAGAAGCTTGTCCCTGGGTTCCACCTAAGGGTTGATGCATATGTATAGTTGAATGCGGCAATGCGTAGCGGTCACCTTTGCTGCCAGCTGCTAATAATACAGTGCCAAATGACGCGGTTACCCCAACTGCGACGGTGCTAATCTTGTTAGGGATCATTTTCATTGTATCGTAAATTGCTAAACCGGCATAAATCTGTCCTCCGGGGGAGTTGATATACATAGAAATATCACGATCAGCATCTTCTCGGCTGAGATAAAGTAATTGGGCGACCACAAGATTGGCTACCTGGTCATCGATTGGAGAACCAACAAAAATAATCCTTTCTTTTAACAGAAGAGAATAAATGTCGTAGGCTCGTTCACCTTTTCCTGTTGATTCAATAACCATTGGAACTACTGCATTTAGATACTTATTCATATTTTTCACCTATGATGTTAATTAGCAAGAATCTTAAGATATTTCGAATAATCTATGTATAAAACATTTATTTGAAATCTCTTCTATTTATTATCCGGTTTGTTAGATTGTTTCTTTTTGGGCGTCACTATATTTTCCTGGGTGTTATTTTCATCAGGTTCTTTTATTTCACCATTTGCTATCTGTTTTAAACGATCGAGTGTATTCTGGTGCATTATTCGGCTGGCAGCCTGCATCACTAAAGCATCTGACATTTTCTTTGTGGTCATTTTTTTCCGAAGTTTTTTATAATTTGGAGCAGATTGCATTTGAACAAATGATTTAGAAAATTCTGATTGGAGCTCTTTCTGGTCAATTTCAATTTTTTCTTGTTTGCTTAATTCATCTAATACTAATGATTGTTCTAAGCGTTTTATCGCTGCAGGTTTTATATCCTTAGAAATAAACTCCTCTTTTTCTCGATTGTTAATTTTTAGATAGGTATCAAAATCTAAATTTTGTTGAGCGATATTTTTCTCGAAATTGTTAAGAACATCAGCTACTTCTGCTTCAATCATTTCGGGAGGGTATTTGATGATCGCCATTTTGATTAATTTAGCAAGTAGTTTGTCGAAATATTTATTTTCATATTCATTTCTCTTGCTTGTTTCCAGCTGATCTCTAATCGATTGTTGAAGATTATCAAAGGAATCGACCCCAACTATTTTTGCAAAATCATCATTTAGCTCGGACTTGATAAGTTCTTTAATGCTTTGAACTTCGATAGAAAAGCTTACATTTTTTCCCTGTAAATTTTCATAGGGTGAATCTTTGGGATATTTATGGTCAAATTCTTTTAATTCCCCTTTTTTCAGACCACTTAGTTGATTCATGAATCCTTTATAAGGAAATTGTTCATCTTCTAAGTGCTCACCTAAGATCACTTGGTGTGGAGTATCATGTAAAATATCAGCTTTTTCATCTTCAGCTGGTTTGGCTAATACCGCATTTATCTTAACTGCAACCAAATCGCCATCCTTAGACTCTCTCGTAACGTCTTTTGCAGTTGCGTATTTGGTTTGAAGATCTGAAATCACAAGATCAATGTCTTTCTTCTGAACTTTTGGCAATTTATATGCTTGCTTAACGTTCTTGTAATCTTTTAAATACACTTCAGGCTCTAGAGGAACGGTGAATTTATATTTAGGCGGGTTTTTACTGATAATCTCATCCAGTTTTCCCGGCCCATACGGTTTAATTTTTGCTTCCATAATCAATTCTGGATAAATTTTATCAACTAATTCTTCAACAGCACGTTCTTCGATTAATTCTTCCCCATAAGTCCGTTTGATAACATCATAGGGAGCTTTACCTGGTCTAAAACCGGGAATCTTTGATTCTTTTGAAATATTTCTTGCCGCTAATATTTTATATTGGTCAAATTGTTTCTGATCAATTTCGGTAATTAATTCAACCTCGTGAGTTTCTAGTTCTTTTCTTTCGAATTTCAATGTTATACCTCTTTATCCATCATTATTAACAAATTTTATGGGGAAGGAGGGACTTGAACCCTCACGCCTTGCGACACGTGATCCTAAGTCACGCCTGTCTGCCAATTCCAGCACTTCCCCAAAGCGTTCAAATTATATGCCATTGAAAAATATCCGTCAACAGAGAATCGGATTTAATAATTGTAAAGTAGAAGTAGATGAATGAGTAGAGAAGATGGTCTAATTAAATAAAATAAATTATGGAGTATTTGTAAATAAGTAGTGTCTGTAAACTAACCAATTATTGTGTTTGAACGAAAAAAACTAAAGTCATATTGGTCTGTTTTTTTAAATAAATTTCAATTACCTGAAAAATAATTTAAATTTAAAAAAGGCTGTGGTTTTAACACAGCCTTTTTGCTTATCATGATTTTATTTTTCTGTGAGGAGGATTCTGGCATCCGCCACTTTTAGACCATCTCCCTCGTCATAAACCAGTACAGGGTTTGCGTCGGATTCACTTATTTCATCTCGAAGATCATAGATCATGTAAGCGAACCGGCAAATAGTATCTGCGAGAACTTCACGGTCTTTAGGTTTTTCTCCTCTAATTCCGGAAAGAATTGGGGCAGCATTTATTTCGCCAAGCATTTCTGCCGCCTGTTTTTTGGAGAATGGGGCAACTCTAAAAGTGACATCCTTTAATACCTCGACAAAAATACCACCCAATCCAAACATCATGGTAGGCCCAAAAGTCGGGTCATTTATGGACCCTAAAATTACTTCTGTCCCCCAGGGGGCCATTTCTTGAATGACGATCCCGTGAATGTCAGCATCTGCATTGTATGCTTTGGCATTCTCCATGATTTCATTGTAGAATTTCCTAACATCTTCAATAGAATTCACGTCAACCCTTACCCCACCTGCATCAGATTTGTGAAGGATGTCAGGTGAGACAATCTTCATGACAATTGGGAAGCCAATTTCCTCAGCCAAAGAAACTGCCTCATCTTCGGATGTGGCAACTTTTGCGTGAGTAACTGGTAAGCCGTATGCATCAAACACTTGTTTTGCTTCGATTTCAGTTAATGCTTCACGCCCATCATTTCGTGCGAAATTGATGACATCCAATGCTTTATCACGGTTCACATCATCATAAGTTGTTGGTTTTTCATGAGAATCCTCTCGTATTTTTGCATACTCCTTTAATGCACCAATTGCATTTAATGCCACGTCAGGTCCACCATATGCAGGAATCCCGTTTTCTACTAACCAACGCATTGCTTTGATTGATCGTTCGCCGCCAACGAATGATACGATAATTGGTTTATTTTTGATGCCAGTATCATCTACAGCTTTTTTAATTGACTTGGCGATTCCTAAAGGATCGGTCATGGCTGTTTCGCAATAAAGGATAACAAGTCCATCTACCCAATCATGTTCAAAAGCTATTTTAACGGTATCATGGTACCAAGCATCCCCGGCCATTCCTGTCAAATCAACTGGGTTTTTAGCAGAACCAAACGACGGCATGTATTTCTTTAATTCTTCTTGCAATTCAGGAGGGGCGAATTTAAGGGGAACCCCAAATTTTTCCGCTGAATCGGTGGCAAGAACACCAACGCCGCCGCCATTTGTAATAATTAATACGTTGTCCCCTTTCATGGGTGGCTGCAATGAAAGCACAAGTGTCCGGTCAAATAAATTATCAAGATCCTCAGCTTGAATAATGCCAGCTTGGGCTAATGCAGATTTGTAAATTTTGGAAGTGCCGGCTAATGATCCGGTATGTGAAGCTGCGGCTTCAGCACCATGAGCTGAGGCCCCTGATTTAAGAGCGATAATTGGTTTTGAGGCTTTTCTTCCTACATCAATGACTCGCCGCCCATCGTTCAAGCCTTCAATATAGAGGGAAATGCATGAGGTTTTTTCATCCTGATCTAACCATTCAATAGTATCAGCGAAATTTACATCAGACATGTTGCCAATAGAAATTAATTTATCAAACCCAATACCACGAACGTATGTCTGCGCATCGATTCCAATAAGAAGAGCACCACTTTGAGATACAAGAGATGCAGAACCTTTGAACGGAAGGAATGGCGCAAAGGAACCATTAAAGTCGTCAGAATTTGAAAGCACACCTACAATATTTGGACCTAAAACTCGCATACCATAGCTGTGGGATTTCGCGACAATCTCTTTTTCAAGTTCATCCAAACCCACTTCAGAAAAACCGGAGGTAATTATCATCAAACCTTTAATACCCTTTTTGCCACATTCATCCACTATTTGTGAAACGAACTTTGCAGGAATTGTGATAATCGCCGATTCAACTTGTTCTTTGACATCAAGAATGCTGCTGTAGCATTTAATCCCTAGAATTTCATCGGATTTTGGATTGATAGGATATATTCCACCCTTGTATTTGCTCTTTAGTAAATTATCTAGTACTGTATATCCAATTTTACCGGGAGTTGCAGAAGCACCAATTACAGCAACGGATTTGGGTTGAAACAACCCATTTAATAATTCAATATCTACCACGTAAACACCTCCAAAACTTGATAGTTTTTGATAGTTTGCAAACTCACTCAATAAATTATGAATGTGCCGCAAAGATTAACGAATAACATTTTTAAATATATTTGATTCACAACACAATATTTTACACTGGTTTTGCGTTAATTTATATAGTAAAGGTGTAAAATGATAAAAAACCTAAAAATACGGAAATAAATCATGAAAATATCCCTCGTAACGCTAAATGAAAAATTGGAAAAAGATATTAACTATATTGTTAACCAGACGCTGTTGTCTGTCAGTCCATATAATTGCGTTGCTAATAAAGTCGATATTCAAGGAAACGACCTTTTTATATTTGAGAAAAAGATTGATCTTAATAAGATAAATGATATTTATGTAATTGGTGTAGGAAAAGCAGTAATTCCAATGGCTGGGGCAGTGATTGATAAGATCGGCAGCAGAATTAAATCAGGATTATTAATATCTAAACATCAAATTAATAAAAACGCG
>CBDAFG010000069.1:0-15352 GCA_965195205.1 uncultured Pelolinea sp.
TTTTGGTATGGAAGAAAAACGAGCTGCACCTATAAAGAATATCCAATCCATCAGATATAAGCGTAATGGTATTTTCGGACTGCTATTCAATTATGGTACCGTCTACACACGCATTGGAGATGAGGAGTTTACCTTTGGCAATGTACATAGACCTGCTGAAGTGCAGGAAGCATTGTTTGCAGCGAAGGAGCGTTTTCACCAAAAAGAAGAGGATATTGAAAAACGTATGCAGCGGAAGAAGGCGGTTGATTGGATTGATTCATATCACCAAATCATCAATCAAAAGTATGATGATGAACAAGATGATGCTTCTTCAAAAGATTAACAATTTCTTGTAGAGTAAAATAGTAAAAATTATCCTGAGGAACTAAATAAAATATGGCGCTAAGAGAGGTTATAAAATTACCACACCCTACGCTGCGTCGCAAAGCGCATAAAGTAGTGGGTTTTAACGCAGATCTTCAACAACTGATTGAGGATATGATCGAAACAATGCGTGATGAGCCGGGAGTTGGGCTTGCCGCACCACAGGTGAATATCTCTCAGCGCCTGATTGTTGTGGAGTATCCCGAGGACGACTCTATTCCAGACACGAAAGCTAAAGTTTTTGCGTTAGCTAATCCGGAATTATCTCAAGTATCGGACGAGAAGGAGAAAGGGATTGAAGGGTGCCTTTCTGTACCAAACTTGTTTGGTGAGGTTGAGCGGTCGCAATCAGTTACGGTGTGCGGGCAGAATCGACTCGGGAAAGAGGTAGTTATCAAAGCAAATGGTTGGTTAGCGCGCATTTTTCAGCATGAGATTGACCACCTTGATGGAATTCTTTTCGTCGACCGAGCAGATGTGCTTTACCATCCTGATGACGTTCCTGACGGAGAATATGTTTAACGTTTCGCGAACGGCATGATAATCCGGCAGCTCTCCCTGACTAATTTCCGCGCTTTTAAACGCTTGGAATTAGATTTCCCCTCTAATCTTAATGTAATCGTGGGGAAAAATGCGCAGGGGAAAACAAGTGTATTGGAAGCTGTGCATCTACTCTCTTTGCTTACATCACCTATTGCCGGGCACGACAGACAAATGATCCGTTTTCTAGCTCTGGAGGATGAGATTCCGGTCGGGCGGTTGGTGGCTGTAGTTGAGAAGGCAAAAAATACGCACCACATTGAAGTGCGATTGATCATCGGGGGCAGCGGAAATGGCACTTCTCGGCTACGAAAAGAAGTGATCATAAATGGCAGCAAACGAAAATTGCTGGATGCGGTAGGTTTTTTCAATTCGGTAATCTTCCTTCCTCAGATGACACGCATTATCGAGGATGGACCAGACGAACGCCGGAAATACCTGGACCGTACACTCTCACAGGCTTTTCCAGGGTATGTGCGTGCTTTGAGCGCATACAACCAGGGCATTACTCGCCGTAATGCGCTCCTAAAGCAAATTTTTGAAAATGAGGGCAGCCGAGATCAATTGGTGTATTGGGATGAATTGATTGCGGAGCATGGTGCAGTGATCATTCACACACGAGTAAATGCGGTTAGAGCGCTAAGCAAGAGCATGCATTTGCAACACGAGAAACTAACCCACGGCAGCGAGCAGATTATGCTTTCTTACTTGCCATCTATTGCATTTTTTCAAGAAAGCGGGGGGCAATCGGTTTTATCTTTAGTAGACCAGTTCAATAAAGAAATTTCAGTGGATGAAATTAAGGAAATATTCCTTAGACAATTGAAAGACAAACAGGATGAAGAAGTACGCAGGGGGGTTACTACGTTAGGTCCACACCGCGACGAAATGCGGTTTATCGCGAACAATATTGACCTTGGTATCTATGGATCACGAGGACAAATTCGTACAGCCGTGATGGCACTTAAATTAGCGGAAGTGTACTGGTTGACAGAGCAAACCGGGGAAACCCCTGTACTGCTATTGGATGAGACGTTGGCGGAATTGGATCAACAACGGCGGCAGGGCCTACTAGGTGTATTGGAGCAAAATTCGCAATCGATTTTGACGACAACTGACCTGCGACTATTTGCCCGAGCTTTTGTAGAAAAATGCAGAGTATGGGTTATTCACGATGGGGAGATTAAAGAAAGGGGTTAATTGATGGGTTTCTTTTTAGGCACACCTGGGCGGCGAGGGTATTTTTCTGGTGTTGGTGTAATTTTACGAATGTGGATTAGTGTTCGCTCACCCATGCCATTAGGTAGTGAGATAGGGATTACCGAATCCAGTTTTCCTCCCAGGGTTTTTATCGCGCTTTCTGATTGACTAATTTCGATGTCTACATCGCCCCCTTTTTGGGCAAGCATACTCCCACCGATACTAATGAGCGGTAGTAAGTATTCTGCCAATACAGACAGAGGTGCGACTGCGCGTGCAATTGCCCAATCGTAACACTCACGGAATTCCTGGTCCTGCCCGATTGTTTCTGCGCGGATTGTGATCACCTGTGTATTGGTTAATCGCAGTTCTTCAACTGCTATCCTGCAGAATTTCGCTTTTTTGCCAATCGATTCAGCCAGTGTGAGTTTAATTGATGGATTAATGATCTTTAGGGGAATGCCTGGAAAACCGGCGCCAGTGCCGATATCAATGAGCGAGAAATTCCCTTGCTCAGGAACAACACGTAGGCAGGTTAACGAATCGAGGAAATGTTTTACGCGTATCTCGCCGGGATCTGTAATTGTTGTTAGATTAAATTTTGTATTCCATTCAATTAATAGATCTTCATACGTAGCGAACATATTCAATTGTGTGGGAGTGAGTGAAACATGAAGGTTGTGATTTACTTGCTGAAGGAAATTTTCCATTTCCCGAAATTATACAATCTTCCCATCTTTTATCAAGTGATTCTTCAAACAAATAAAAAAAATGAGAAGTTAACGAGATTATAAGAATATTTATTGACGCCGACTCTTTTCAAGAAGAACAGGACGCATATTTATTTAATAATTAAGACGAATCTTATTGCTATAATTCCTAAAGTTTAAAAAGGCCATGTGATGAGAAAAGAAATTAATACGGTGATATTAGATATGGGCGGTGTGCTATTAAAGACTGCAAATCCGGCGCCGCGTGAAGTGCTTGCAAAGCGCTTCGGGGTGACGCGCGCGGAGTTAGAAGCATTCATTTTTATGAGTGAGACTTCGCTCCGTTCAGAGGTGGGAGAATTATCAGATAAAGAGCATTGGGAATTTGCTCTGCGCCATTTTAACCAACCGGTAGATGATTACCTGGCGGTATATGATGAATATTTTTCCGGGGATGCCATTGATCAGGAACTTCTGGATTTTGCGGTTTCGCTTAAATCGGATTATCAATTGGGCCTTCTTAGCAATGCATGGGTGAATGCACGGACGCAGCTTAATAAACACTTTGATTTTATAGATGCTTTTGATGTGTCAGTTTTTTCATCTGAGGTTGGTATGCGTAAACCCGATATTGCTATCTTTAAGCTGATGCTTGAAAAAATGGGTGTAAAAGCGGAGAATGCGGTTTTTATTGATGATATGCTATCAAATATAGAAGGCGCGAAATCTGCTGGTTTGCACGCAATCCGATACACGGATACACAAAAAACCATCGCTGCAGTAAAAATAATGCTAAATATATGAGGAAATGCCCTATGGTATACTCCCATGCGCGCTGTCTCGCTTGACATGTAATAAGCGGACGGGTAGAATTTGCCTGCCCGATAAGACGGGCCTGTAGCGCAGATGGGAGCGCGCGTCAATCGCACTGACGAGGTCGAGGGTTCGAGTCCCTCCAGGTCCACTGGGTATTAAAAGATGGGCCCATGGCGCAGCTGGGAGCGCGCCTCAATGGCATTGAGGAGGCCGAGGGTTCGAATCCCTCTGGGTCCACTAAAAGCGACGGCAGGAGTAATATGCTATCCGCCAGAAAGCCAGGGAATTTTGATGAAATCCAGGCACTGTGCAAGCGGAGCACAAAAAGCGGAACTCGCCTGCTAGACCAACACGGTTGCGCTGAAAGGGTGAAAAAACAAAAAACTCTTTCCGGGAAAGCCCGTTATAGCTCACTGAGGTGGCCAATAAATGGGCAACCAGGGTGGTACCGCGGAGAAACCTTCGTCCCTGATGACGGAGGCACTTTTTATATAAAAGAGGATATATGCCAGAGAAAATTGAAAAATACATACCATCAAAGATAGAAAAAAAATGGCAAAAAAAGTGGGAGCGTGACGGGCTCTACAATGCAGATATTGATTATAAAAAGAAAAAATATTACGCATTAACAATGCTGCCATATCCTTCTGGAAACCTCCATATTGGTCACTGGTACGCGATGACGCCTTCAGACGCTCGGGCACGCTATCTGCGCATGAAGGGATATAACGTCATGTTTCCTATGGGGTTTGATGCTTTTGGCCTGCCAGCCGAGAACGCTGCCATCAAGCGCAACATTCACCCAAAAAAATGGACGTATGCGAATATTGAGCATATGCGTGAGCAGCTTCGGACTATGGGTACAATGTTTGATTGGCGCCGGGAGGCGGTTTCTTGTGACCCTGAATATTACCGATGGACGCAGTGGTTCTTTGCGCAATTATTTAAAAATGATATGACTTATCGGAAGATGTCCCCGGTTGATTGGTGCCCACAGTGCAACACGACTTTAGCGCGCGAACAGGTTTGGGGAGATGACCGACATTGTGAGCGATGCGATACACCGGTTATCAAAAAGAAACTGGCACAGTGGTTTTTTAGAATAACGAATTATGCTGATGAATTGCTTGATTTCAGCCAGATCGATTGGCCGAACCGTGTGCGGTTGCTGCAGACGAACTGGATTGGTAAGTCAAAAGGCGCATCAGTCGTCTTTAAAACCGAAGATGGCGATCCAATGGAAGTATTCACCACTCGCCCTGACACACTGTGGGGTGCGACTTTTATGGTCTTAGCACCTGAACACCCACTTGTAGACAAATTAACCACCATTGAGAAAAAAGCAGAAGTTGATGCGTATATTGGGGAAGCTATACTCCAGACCGAGATCCAGCGGGAAGCGACTGACAAAGAAAAAACCGGTGTTTTTACAGGAGGCTACGCGATTAATCCGGTTAATGGTGAAATGATCCCAATATGGGTTGCGGATTACGTACTTATGACCTACGGTACTGGCGCTATCATGGGCGTGCCGGCTCATGACAAGCGTGACTTTGCATTTGCTCGTAAATTTGGCATTGAGGTACGTGTTGTCATCCAGCCGGATGATATGCCTGATCTTGACGGAGCAACAATGCCAGAAGCTGTGCCTGCTAATGGCACGATGGTCAATTCTGGGCATTTAAGCGGTACACAAGCTAGTGAAACTATAGAACATGCAATTGCGTTCATAGAGGAAAAAGGTGTAGGAAAAGCAGCGGTTACCTACCGCATCCGAGATTGGTTGATATCACGCCAGCGCTACTGGGGCGCGCCAATCCCAATTATTTATTGTGAAAAATGCGGCGCAGTTCCAGTTCCAGATGAGCAATTGCCGGTGCTTCTTCCGGATGATGTGGAGTGGAAACCAACTGGTGAAAGTCCGCTAAAATTGCACCCCACCTGGCGATTTACCACCTGTCCGGTATGTGGTGGTAAGGCGGAACGTGAAACTGATACGATGGATACTTTTATGTGTTCCTCGTGGTACCATCTTCGTTATCTAAGTCCGCAGTGTGATACAGGGCCGTTCGATCAGAAGGAATATGATTATTGGATGCCGGTGGATACTTATACCGGTGGAACAGAACATGCCACTATGCACCTGATATATACACGCTTTTTCCAGAAAGCGTTTCGTGATATCGGTGTGCTTAAAGGTGATGAACCAATGCTGCAATTCCGCAGCCAAGGGCAGATACTTGGCCCTGACGGGCAGCGTATGAGTAAGTCGCGCGGGAATGTTGTTGATCCAGATGAACAGGTAAAGAATTTTGGGGCTGACACTGTTCGTGCATTCCTTTGCTTTGGCTACCGATGGCAAGATGGTGGGCCGTGGGATGGTGGAAATATACAGGGCTCATTCCGTTGGTTGATACGTGTTTGGGCTGCTTTCTTAGAAGCTGGTAAAAAGGGAAACAATACAGAGAAAATAGAAAAAAATATTCGCCGCAAACTTCACCAGACTTTGCGCAATGTAACGCGTGATTTTGAGCAATTCGAGTTTAATACGATTATTTCTGGGTTGATGGAATTGATCAATGACATGATTGTATTCAAAGAAGCGGGCGGCTGGGATACTGATGTTTGGAATGAGGCAGTGGATGTGTATCTGCGTATGATGGCACCTATCACTCCCCACATCGCAGAAGAGCTGTGGGCTCAGTTGGGAAAACCCTACTCAATTCATCAGCAGGACTGGCCTCAGGTGGATGAAGATGCTACTATCGAGGAAATGTTTACGTTGGTTATACAGGTAAACGGCAAGGTGCGTGATAAGGTGAGAGTATCGGTGGGTATTGGCGAGGAAAAAGCGAAGGAGATCGCGCTTGCCAGCGAACATGTGCAGAAATATTTGGGAGGTAAACAACCCCGCAAAGTGATCTGTGTACCTGGACGGTTGGTAAACATCGTTGTTTAGATAATAGATTCTTTTGATCTGAAAAACCGTGGAATACTTCCGCGGTTTTTTTACACCATTTTTACATCCATAAAATAAGTAGTTTACATCTACCGATTATTCTATAAGCAGTAACCAATATCAAAAGGAGAAACAATGTTATCGAAAAAGAAAAATGGATGGAAAATGTGGATGAGTGTTTTGTTAGCGAGTGGATTGTTGCTTGGTGGAATGATTGCTCCGGTTTTTGCGGCAGTTGAAGAATATCCAGCAACTGCTCCTCAACCGACAATCGCTGGAGATGGTGTAAAGCACTTCTTTGAAGGTGTCCTGATGCGCACATTTCGTTATCAGGAGAGCATGACAGCATTTATTGGTGCAGCCTTGGAGGATGCCAACGGTTCAATGTCACGGGCAGAAGAGCGCATCGATAAGCTTCTTAAAGAAGAGAAGGATATTGCTGAATTGGAAGAAGCGCTTGCTCAGTTTGAAACACTCATCGAGGAAGCGGAAAATGCATATAGTGCTGCACAGGGCCTGGTGGATTTGCACAGTGGATTTAATGACCAAGGAAGAGTAGAAGACCTGGAAAAAGCACGAGAGACGATCAGTGCGATCGAGCCTTACCTGTCAACGGCTCGGAAAAATATTGTTGAAGCAGTCCGTGTTGTTTACGAAGCTGTTAAGGCATATCAAGATAGCTAACGAAACACTAATGATATTAGAGAGAGGTATTAGCCCTCTCTCTTTGTTTTTAAGTGATAAAGTAACCCCTTGCAGGGCAGCCAAGTGTAAAAATTCGAGAGGAAATGGAGGCTTGTTGATAAGCCGATTGCATAGCATCACCGACCGTTTGAGCGAGTTTTTGGGTTGTGAATGCGATCACGCTTGGCCCTGCACCAGATAAACTTGAGCCAAAAGCACCAGCAATAAGTGCGGTTTGCAAGGCTTGTTCCGCGCCTGGAAGGAGTGGTAGGCGGTACACTTGGTGCAGCTTATCTTTCATGGTTTCTCTTAAAGATTTGTAATTTCCATTATGAAAAATCTGCATCAGTTCAGCTGTGCGGCTGATATTATGGACTGCGTCCTCGAGACGGACTTTTTCAGGAAGCACTTCACGGGCTGCTTTTGTGGAAAGCGAATAATCTGGAACAGCAACCACAGCGGTTACCGGCTGTATCTCTTGGTGAATGATATGCAAAGCATCGATTTCTGATCGAACCAGAACGAGGCCACCAAAAAAACAGGCAGCCGCATTATCAGCATGCCCTTCAATCTGTGCGGCGGTTTGCAGGAGCTCATGGTTGCTAATGTCGATATTTAAAATAATTTTTGCCCCGATCAATCCGCAAATCACCGCACTTGCACTGGAACCAAGCCCAGAGGCTATCGGGATATTATTTTGGCAAATAATGTGCAAATTCTCTGGAAGAGATTTTCCATATACATTTGCTAATTGGTTAGCTGATTGAAGAATAAGATTCGTTTTATCTTCGGGGAGTGTATTTTTGCCTTCTCCTTCGATAGATAAACGAAATGGACCGACAATCTGAGAAAAGGTAACTGTATTCCAAAGATCAAGCGCCAATCCCAGGCAATCAAATCCCGGTCCGAGGTTTGCGGTTGTTGCTGGAACATGAACTGTAAAAGAGTTTTTATCCATGCAGAATCTCTTCTTCAAGAATTGTTAGATTAGGTGGGAGGATCTTTGGTTGTTTGAATTTTGCTGTAATGATATCAGGGTCTTTGAGTCCATGACCGGTGCATACTGCGACTACTCGTTTCCCTTCTAAATCAATGGTGCCGTCGGTGATTTTCTTTTTTAACCCCGCAATACCTGCGGCAGAAGCTGGTTCTACCCAGATACCGGAGGCGGCCAAGAGATCCTGAGCGGCAAGTATCTCCTCGTCTGTCGCGCTGATTATCATACCGTTTGAATCCTGGGCTGCTGAAAGTGCTTCTTCTCCACGCGCAGGTTTACCGATGCGGATGGCGGTCGCGACTGTTTCTGGCTTTTCGATGGGATGACCGAGCACGAGGGGAGCGGCTCCAGCAGCTTGTACCCCCAGTAATTGAGGTAAGTGAGTGTTTTTTAGGGCGTTGTACTGTGTAAAACCCATCCAATAGGCAGTGATATTTCCAGCATTACCTACTGGCAGCGCGAGCCAATCTGGGGCATTACCAAGCGTGTCACAGATCTCGAAAGCAGCAGTTTTTTGCCCCTGTAGACGAAATGGGTTAAGGGAATTTACCAACGCAATAGGGTGTTTTTCAGATAATTTAACTGCTAATGTGAGGGCATCATCGAAAGAGCCATCAATTTGAATGACGTCTGCTCCATACGCAATTGCGCCTGCTAATTTTCCGGCCGCTACTTTGCCGGCTGGTATTATGACAACCGCGCGCATACCAGCTCGGGCTGCGTATGCCGCTGCTGAAGCGGCAGTATTGCCGGTAGATGCGCAAATCACTGTCTTCGCGCCGCGAAGCGCGGCTTCACTAACTGCTGTTGTCATACCGCGATCTTTGAAAGATCCCGTTGGATTTAACCCCTCAAATTTGATGAAAAGGTTAAATCTTGCACCTAATGCTTCAGCAACCCTGGGCACTGGAATTAGGGGTGTATTTCCTTCAGAAAGAGATATCGCTTTGATATTTTGTGGAATTTCAAGCAAGTCTTTGTATTGGTGGATGATCCCTTGATATATCATAAAACTTTGCTCCAAATACTAATTCAATAACTGTTATTTAAAACCCTGTGGATCAAAGGTTCTGGGATGCCGCCATCGCGTAGAACTTTAACGGGTGAAACGGTGCAATCAATGACTGTTGAGGGAATGCCGCCTGCACAATTCCCCCCATCGATCAGAAGATCAACTCTGCCGTCTAGCTTCTCAAGCACTGCTTGAGCGTTAGATAAGCTGGGTTGGTTGGATATGTTCGCGGAAGTGGCCGCGAGAGGTCCACATGATTGTATGAGCGAACGCAGCCATTTATGATCTGGCATACGGATGCCAACTGTAGGATAGACTGTCAATTCAAAAGGGAGATCGGGGTGTTTGTTCACAACCAGGGTGAGTGCCCCGGGCCAGAAATGTTGGGAAAGTGCATATGCGGTAGGCGGAAAAACGGCGGCAATGTTGGAGGTTTGTTCAAGTGTCCCGATAAGTACAGGGATGGCTTTTACGTGTTCACGCTCTTTAATTGCATATAATCGCTGGATACTATCCCGCTTGTTTACAAGGCAGGCGATACCATATACAGTATCGGTTGGTATTGCGATCACACCACCAGCTCGAAGAACTTCGAGGGCCAATTCCTCTGATTGTGGTTTTGATTGTTCAATTACACTTGTTCCCATTATTTTTATCCATCCGTTTTTATAATTGCTATACGTGGAAGGCCTGCTAAATCATTTATTATTGTACAGGAAGCAGACGGCAATAATTGTTTGCAGATTTTAATAATTCCTGATTCCTGAGTATGCTCAATCTCTAAGATAATTACACTCTTTGCATGTAACTTCATGTGAATGCCTTGAATGAGCTGTTTAATAAAGACTAATCCGTCTTTTCCCCCATCTAGGGCAAGACGAGGTTCATAATTAAGAATAGCTAATTTGCTTAGCTTTTTTGTTGGGATATAGGGCAAATTCGCCAAAATGATATGAAACTTTTCTTGAATACTGTTTAATAAATTCGTTTGAACTAGACGAATATTTTTTTCTACTTGATGGTGCCTGATATTTTCCTGTGCAACTTGCAGAGAGTAAAAGGAAACATCGGTCGCAATGATTCGTGCGCTGGACAATGATTTTGCCAATATGATTGAAATGCATCCAGAACCGATGCCAACATCCGCAATCGTGAGTTGGTGTTGAAATGAACCTGCTGCCTGAATTGCTTGCTCAACAAGAAGCTCAGTTTCTGGCCGGGGGATGAGGACGTGAGGAGATACGTTAAATTCAAGGCCAAAGAAAGATTGAATGCCTGTTATATACGCAAGAGGTTCTCCGCTTAAAAGCCGAGATAGGTGTGTATTCAGTTCATCTTCATCTGAAGGATTAAGCTGATAATCAGGATGAGAGAGTACCCAGGAAGTGGGCTGTTTCAGAATGAAATTGGTTAATGCATAGAGTGAGGATGAATGTTCTTCTAAAGCAGAAATTGCTTTTCGTGCATTATTGAGCCAAGCGCCCAGGCTGCCCGTGTTAATCCTCCGCTTCTATTGCGCTAAGGCGGTCAGCTTCTTCACGAATAGTTAATTCATCAATAAACAGATCTAACTCTCCCTCCATGACCGATTGCAAATTATGGGAGGAAATGTTAATTCGGTGGTCTGTAACGCGTGATTGAGGATAATTATATGTGCGGATCTTCTCGGATCGCCCACCTGTACCGACTTGCGCGCGTCGAGCAGCGATTTCCTCAGCCTGCCGTTTATGTTCTTCAATTTCGTATAATTTTGCTCGCATAATGCTCATAGCCCGAAGTTTGTTTTGCAGTTGTGACCTTTCATCTTGGCAGGCAACCACAATACCTGAGGGGAGATGAGTTATCCGAATAGCGGTTGAGTTTTTTTGTACATTTTGTCCGCCCGCTCCCGCAGATTTATACACGTCTATCTTAAGGTCAGAATTCGGGATTTGGATATCTACCTCCTCTGCCTCAGCCAGTACGGCAACGGTCACTGTTGATGTATGGATGCGCCCGGATGATTCGGTAGAAGGGACACGCTGAACACGGTGTACGCCGGATTCGAATTTGAAACGTGAATATGCACCACGTCCTTTAATCATAAAAATGATTTCCTTAAATCCTCCAATACCAGTATCATTCTGAGAAATTATTTCCATTGCCCATTTGTTGTTATCGGCATAACGGGAATACATACGGAACAGATTCGCGGCAAACAGGCCAGCTTCATCACCGCCAGTTCCAGCTCGGATCTCGATGATCACATTCTTTTTATCGCGTGGGTCTTTTGGAACAAGAAGGGCTTTTAAAGCTTGTTCTAATTCTTCAGATTGGGGTACAAGATAACCTAGGTCATCCTTAGCCAATTCGGAAAGTTCTTCGTCAGAAGCGGCGATGATACCCTGCGCTTCTTCAATATTTTTCATCGCTTGTCGGTATTCACGGGATTTGGTAACAATCTCTTCAAGGTCGGATTTTTCTTTAGAAAGTGATGCAACCTTCTGGTAATCGTTGATGTTTTCTTCAATGAGTTTTGTTATTTCCTGATACCGTGCTTCAACTGCGTTTAGACTATCTAATAACATAAAAAGGGATCCTTATTGTTATGGGTTATTTGTTTTCGTGTGAAATTATACCAGTCTGAATATTACGAGGTTTTTACATGTTTTTTTAGATGCTTATAAAATGGCATTTATAATAATGATAAATGGAGGTACAAATGGCAAAAATAATAAAAAAAGAGATATTGACAAGCTCAAAAGCGCCAAAGGCTGTAGGACCTTATTCTCTGGGAATTCGCTCAGGCGGGTTTCTGTTTCTTTCTGGGCAATTAGGATTAGATCCAGAAAGCGGTGAATTTGTGGAAGGCGGCGTAGAAGCGCAAACAAGGCAGGCATTACTAAATATCACGGCTGTACTTCAGGAAGCAGGAAGTGATCTTTCGGATGTGGTCAAGACAAGTGTTTTCTTGAGTGACATAGCAGATTTTCCAAAGATGAATGCTGTGTATGCTGAATTTTTTGAGAAAAACCCTCCAGCTCGGTCAACAATGCAGGTGGGCGCACTACCCAAATTAGGTTTGGTAGAGATAGAAGTGATCGCAAAAGTTTAAATTCTAAAACCATGGAGGCTAACCTTATCTGTGTGGTGGATGACGAAATTAGTATCATCGACTTTGTGCGCATATATTTAGAACGAGAGAATTTTTCTGTGGTCGCATACATGGATGGACTCTCCGCACTTAACGGCATAAGGAGTACGCAGCCTGCTCTGGTTGTATTGGACATCATGCTTCCAAAGATGGATGGGTATGACGTGTGTAAAACATTAAGGGCAGAAGAAAATGAAGTGCCCATAATCATGCTTTCTGCTAAAGACGAGGATATTGATAAGATATTAGGGTTAGAGTTGGGTGCAGATGATTACCTTACAAAACCTTTTAGTCCCCGCGAATTGATTGCACGCATTAAAGCAGTGTTGCGAAGAAATATGATCACGAGAAAAAACCCACAAGAGATATTGCGCATAGGGAATTTATCCATCGATAATAAATGCCGTGAGGTGCGCGTGGAAAATGAATTGGTGAATCTGCGTACTCAAGAGTATGAGCTGCTGCGAGTGCTGATTGAGGAAAAGGGGCGTGTTTTCTCGCGAGAGCAGCTTCTGAATTTAGCATGGGGATATTCATTTGCTGGTCAAACAAGAACTGTAGATGTCCATATAGCACAATTACGGCGAAAATTAAAAGGCACAAATGCTAATATCGAGACAATCACAGGATATGGTTATAAAATAACGGAATGAGTGTTTTTTCTTCAATTAATACCAGACTTTGGCTGACTTATGTTTTACTGATTGCGTTTGTTCTTGTGGCTGCCTTCACAGGTATCGTTGTGGCTTTCCAAAGCAGCCCGTTTCTGTATTGGAAAGAATTTATCCGCCTGAATTATGTAACCGATTCACTCGCAAATCGACTGAATTATTACATTGAAGAAGAATGGAGCAGCATCATTGAATTATTTTTAGCTGAGGCAGAACTATTGGATGTGCGGGTGATCGTTGTTGATGATGCTGGATATCCAACTTTAGATTCTGGGAGCTCACAAAATGCAGAGTTTCCAAGAATTAACCCTTCTGATGCTTTTAAGAGAAGTGAAGGAAATATACGTGTCTTTCGAGATCAGGGAACACAATTATGGTTTTACCAGATTCGCCCAATTAATGATACTTGTTTTTTAATCTCAGCCATGCCCCGCCCACATATCCAGATCCGAACTATCTTCCAAGACGAACTGCTTAAACCACTTTTTAGAGTTGGATTGATAGCATTGGCAATCGCATTCATGATTAGCTGGTTTATCGCACGGTGGATTACTCGTCCGTTAAAGAATATATCTAATTCTGCCCAACAAATAGCCTCCGGCGATTTTCCGCCAATCATATTAGAGGGGCCATCGGAAGTACAGCAGTTGGCGGGTGTGATCAACGAGATGGATCTAAAAGTGCGCAACAGCCTTCAATCCCAAAAAGAATTTGTAGCAAATGTATCCCACGAATTTAAAACTCCTCTAACATCTATTCAGGGTTTTGCTCAAGCAATTTTCGATGGAGCCGTAGAAACAGAAGAAGACAAACAACATGCTGCGCAAATTATCCTTGATGAAACGAGCAGGTTGAATTATCTTGTTAATGACTTATTGATGCTGGCAAGGCTGGATGCAGGTACGATGAAATTGAAAAAAAGAGAATTAGAGGTAAATCGGATTATTGAAAATGTGCTTGAAAAATTCAAATTCAGAATTGAGAAAAAATCAATAACTATAAAGAAAAAATATGATGAACAAACTTTCGTTTATGTCGATGGTGAGCGTATCGTCCAAGTTTTAATAAACCTTTTTGATAACGCAATTAAGTTCACGCAAACTGGCGGTTGGATTGATATTTCCACACAAGTCGAGAAAAGTTTTATTAGAGTCTCTTTAACAGATTCTGGAATTGGGATACCAAAGGAAGATATTGAGAGAATATTTGACCGTTTCTACCAAGTAGACAAATCCAGGTATAGAGGAAATGATAAGGGCGTCGGATTAGGTTTGTCCATTGCGCATCAGATTGTATTAGCGCATGGGGGAGAGATTACCGTAACAAGTGAATTGGGTAAAGGCAGTTGTTTTATGGTAAAAATACCTTTGGCGCATGAAAAATAACCTTAAGGAATTTCCAAAAGTATCTATCATTATTCCTTGTTACAATGAGGAAAAAACCATAGGGCTTCTTCTCAAAGCAATTCAGAAGCAGAATTATCCACTCTCAAATATTGAAATCGTGATTGCAGATGCCCTCTCTACAGATGCGACTAAAAAGAAGATTTCCGAATTTATTAAAAGCACACCTTCCATAATTGTCAAAGTGGTTGATAATGCGAAGCAAACGATACCATCAGGGGTAAATTGCGCTGCAAAGGCAGCAAAAGGGGATATCCTTATTCGGTTAGATGCGCACTCAGAACCCAATGAAGAATATGTGAAAATAAGTGTAGATCTTTTAAGGAATAAAGTAGCAGAAAATGTGGGTGGGATTTGGGAGATACAACCCGGAGAAGATACTTGTATTTCAAATGCGATTGCCAAAGCAGCAGCACATCCATTGGGTGTTGGAGATGCGAAATATAGAATTTCAAATAAGGCACAATACGTGGATACAGTACCGTTTGGAGCGTTTTATAAAAAAACTTTCGAAAATATCGGCAGATTTGATGAAACATTATTGGCAAACGAGGACTATGAATTTAACGCTCGCCTAAAAAAAAGTGGTGGCAGGGTATGGTTAGACCCACGAATTCGGTCAAAATACTATGCTCGAAAAAACTTAAAGGAACTATCAAAACAATATTGGCGATACGGTTACTGGAAAGCAAGAATGCTCCAGCGTTATCCCGCAACAATCAGGTGGAGACAAGCTGTTCCGCCTCTTTTTGTTGCGAGTATATATCTTCTTGGCGTTTTATCAATTTTCAACCCATTTACACGTATAATACTGGGTGTAGAATTTGGGATCTATATACTAACGGTAATATTAATTGGTTT
>CBDAFG010000070.1:0-15620 GCA_965195205.1 uncultured Pelolinea sp.
GGCTTACGAGATAGGCAAAAAAGGCGAATGATGGCTGCTACTTCTATCGCATTAGCTGATATTTCTATTCTAACTGCGGAAGACCCCCGTACCGAAAGCCTGGATGAGATCTTGTCTGAAATGGTAGATGAAGCACAAAAACACGGTGGAGTAGAAGGTGAAACTTTCTATCGCATTCCTGATCGCGGTGAAGCGATTAGAAAAGCGGTTGAACTGGCGGATGAGGATGATCTAGTGATTATCTGTGGAAAAGGACATGAGCAATCTATGTGTTTTGGAGAGACTGAATTTCTATGGGATGATCGTATTGCAATAAAATCCGCGCTTTCATCCTTCCTTAACATTGAAGGTCCAGAAATGCAGTATTTACCGACACAAGATAAAAAATAACCCTGGCTGTAAATTGACCAGGGTTATTGTCATTGCAATGTTTGTTCTTAGAACCTAATACCAGGTTCTATTTTTTATTATATCTACTTCTACTACTACCTCTGCTGTTTCTGTTATCTTTTGACCGCTTTCGGTTAGCAGAATCTTTTTCGCGGGCTTCTTCAGCTGTCCAGCCTTCCAGTACTGCTTGCCGTGAAAGGCGGATCTTCCCTGCCGGATCAATTGCGGTTACCATGACGGTAAGCTCATCACCCACCTTGGCTATGTCTTCAACTTTTTCAATGCGTACACTGTCTAATTGAGAAATATGAACCATTCCATCTGTACCAGGAATTATCTCAACGAATGCACCGAAATTAGTTGTTCTAACCACCTTGCCGGTGTAAATACGACCGACGACAGCACTTTCGATTAGCTGTTCGATACGTTCGCGGGCATTTATCTCATCCTGCTTAACCGCGGCAGCGATATAAATGGTGCCATCTTCATCTACGTCTAACTGTGTGTTTGTTTCTTCCTGAATGCTGCGGATGGTTTTACCACCTGGACCAATAATCGCGCCAATTTTGTCCACTGGGATTTGAATGGTTGTAATGCGGGGAACAAATTCCTTTAATTCTTCCCGCGGTTTTTCGATTACCTCTGCCATCTTTCCTAAAATGAATAATCGGGCTTCCTTAGCCTGGGCAAGCGCTTCAGACATGATTTTTGGAGTGATACCTTTAATTTTAATATCCATCTGCAAAGCAGTGATTCCATCTGCAGTACCAGCCACTTTAAAATCCATATCCCCGAGGTGATCTTCAAGTCCTTGAATATCTGTTAATATGGAATAGTTATCCTCTTCTTTAATTAATCCCATAGCTATTCCTGCTACTGGTGCTTTTATCGGCACCCCAGTGTCCATTAACGCGAGGGATGAACCGCATACGGATGCCATTGAAGTAGACCCGTTAGATGAAAGGACCTCAGATACAAGGCGAGTTGTGTAGGGGAATTCTTTTTCGTCTGGCAGAACAGCAATCAATGCACGTTCAGCTAACGCACCATGGCCGACCTCTCGGCGTGACCGCCACATCCTGCCTGTTTCTCCAACAGAAAATTTAGGAAAGACATAATGATGCATATATCGCTTGGAAGTTATTGGAGATAGGTTATCTAATCTCTGTGCTTCCTTAGGTGTTCCTAATGTTGCCAATGTCATGACTTGTGTTTCACCTCTGGTGAATAACCCAGAACCATGTGCACGGGGGCTTGTACCAACTTCACACCAGATATTGCGCACTTCAGTTGTTCCTCGACCATCAGGGCGTTTTCCTTCTTCCAAGATACGCTTGCGGACAACACGTTTGTATACTTTTTCAAAAGCTTTGCTCGTGGGTGAAACTAATTCCTCGTCTTCTTCCTTAGCCTCAGTGATGATCTGTGCCTTTAATTCATGAATTCCTTCATCCAATTCGGCTTTTGTGTGAGGTGATTCAAGAAGTGAGGTGATTTTTTCGTTGGTTTTGTCGAATATTTTCTCAACAAGATTCTGGTCGATTGGGTTTAATTCAACCTCACGTTTGTTTTTGCCAACTTCTTTAGCCATTTTTTCCTGTACATCAATTAATGGCTGGATGGCTTCATGAGCAAATGAAATTGCTTCGACTATTACATCTTCTGACATTTCATCAGACCCAGATTCAACCATGAGTATCGCATCACGTGTTCCGGCGATGCGTAAGTCAAGCTGGGAATTTTCCATTTCCTCGTAAGTAGGATTGACGATGAATTTTTCATCAATACGGCCAATACGGACAGCGCCGATCGGGCCACCCCAGGGGATATCAGAGATGACCATTGCAGCAGAAGCGGCATTAATTGCGAGGATATCGAGGGGGTGTATTAAATCTGTGGATAAAGTGTAAAGAATGACCTGTATATCGTTTCTCATGTTCTTATTGAATAGAGGACGTAGTGGGCGGTCTGTTAGGCGAGCGACTAAAACAGCGTCGTCTCCCGGGCGACCTTCTCTTCGGAAGAAAGAACCGGGTATCTTGCCGCCTGCATACATCTTCTCTTCATATTCAACACTCAAGGGAAGAAAATCAATTCCTTCCCTGATATTGTTTGACATGGTTACAGCAGCAAAAATAACTGCATCGCCAACGCGAGCTGTTAATGCGCCGCTAGCTTGACCAGCCAGCTTTCCTGTTTCAAAAGTTATTTCGTGGTTGCCCACATTAGTCGTAAATAATTTTCCTTGAGCTTGCATTTTTCCTCTTTTCTTCCCCATGAAGTTAGGGACTGAGAATATGTAAGGAAAAATTTCCTAAGACATTCTCAATTCCCAACCCGGGGATCTTTAAAATTGTTTTTTCATCTTAAACAAACCGATGGATTGTTGCAATCCATCAATTTGTTCATGATTCATCTATTTACTTCGCAGGTTTAGTTTTTTGTTTATTGTTTGGTAACTGGCTAAGTTTTTCTTTCGTAGGTAGGCTAAGAACCGCCTTCTTTGCCCAACTAATTTGAGCAATCCACGTCGTGAAGATTCGTCGTGCTTGTGGATCTTGAGATGTTCAGTGAGCTGCAGGATCCTGGTAGTCAGCATGGCGATCTGAACTTCTGTTGAGCCGGTATCAGACTCGTGCGTACCATACTCACTGAAAATCTTATCTTTCTCTTCCTTTGTTAAAGACATGACGCTGCTTTCTCCTTTATAAAATATATTTAGCAAGTCTCCTCACCTAGAGCTGTCGCCTTAGGAGGGACTAGTCAGATTTGAAATTATACCAGAATTAGATACTTTACTGAATCGTTATTTTATTGCTTATTTGAGAAGAATAATATTGATCAAAAAATGGTAAACATTTCCGAATGAAGGCTTGGACATCAGGTTTAGGGTACATAACTGAAAGATGGATCAAGAACGCAGCAGTTTCTGGTTGAGATGCTTTGATTAGTGTATGGATTAATGTGGTCAAATCCTTATTTATTGAAACATGGGGTTTACTTAATATTGGTTCTATGAGGCGAAATATCGCGGGCAGATTATGATATGCATCTGAATTAATAAGGCCTGCGACGGCTTTAATTCCGATTTTCTGAATGCGGTTGTTTTTTGAATAAAGCCATTTTTTTACTAATATGAGCCACTGCTCACTTGTGAAAATATCTTTGTTCGCAAACGCATTTTCAAAAATGACAGTGATGATTGGTTCTTCAATTTCCGCATCAACCCATTTGTTGATTTTCTCAAAGTAAAAATCTTTTTCTTGAACATCGAGGTTAGATAATAGAATCAGGGATATTACTTTGAGTTCAAAATATTGTTGTTCCCAGAGTTTTTCAATGATAGATTTGGTGTGAGACGGGAATGTGCGGGCGAGATGTTTTAGGGAGATTTCCAATTGGTTCAATACAACCTGCGGGACGTTCAATCTTGGGGTGAGTGAATAGGCTCTAATTTGAGAAGGAGAGTGGTCAATATCTTCGCTATATGACTTCAACAAGGAAATGAGCGATCTTGTGAACATTTCGCTATTTTCATACTGCGCGACAATCGCATTAATCTGCGGCCTGAGTCTTTCAAGTTGTACAGAAGGCATATTGTGTATTTGTTAGTATGCTCGAGAAAAATAAGCTTTTTCCTTAGTATCTTTTCCGCAATAGATGCACTTTCCGCTAGGATTATTCTGATCCAAGGGGATGCATCGAAGAGTTGCCTTGGTTTCTTCCTTGATCTTTAATTCACACGTTTTATCTCCACACCAATAGGAATATAACCAACCGGAATTGACTAATAAACGAAATTCATCATAGTCTATGGGATTGTAGGTGTGGTCATCACGGAATTTGGTTGCTTTAGCTAATAGATTTTCATGGATATCATCTAAAATTGCAGAGATTTGATGATTTAAGTTTTCAATTGGGAAAGAGGATTTTCCTTCTCGCCCGGGAATGTCCCTTCGGGCGACCATGACCGCATTTTTTTCCACATCTTTTGGCCCAATTTCAATTCTTAGAGGAACTCCGCGCAACTCCCAATCATTAAATTTAAAACCTGGGGTCATTTCGGTGCGGTCGTCTACTTTTATCCTTAGATCTGACAGCATTTTTTCCACTTTGCTGGTTGCATTCATAACAGATTCTTTTTCTTCCTCAGATCGGAAAATAGGTATGATCACCACTTGAATAGGTGCTAATCTCGGGGGAAGAACAAGTCCCTGGTCATCGCCGTGTGTCATAATGATTGCGCCAACGAAACGCGTGGATAATCCCCACGAAGTTGTCCAACAGTACTGCAGCTGATTGTTCTGATCGAGATATTGAATTTCAAATGCTTTAGCGAAATTCTGGCCAAGGTTGTGTGATGTCCCAGACTGCAGCGCTTTTGTATCTTTCATCATTGCTTCGATAGTATACGATCTAACGGCTCCAGCAAATTTCTCATTGTCACTTTTCATGCCAGGAACAACGGGTACTGCGGCTACATTGACTGCGAAATCTGTGTAAACATCTAACATTTGTCGAGTTTCAATTCCTGCTTCTTCTGCGGTAGCATGGGCTGTGTGCCCTTCCTGCCAATAAAATTCAAGTGTACGGAGGAATAAGCGAGTACGCATTTCCCACCTAACAACGTTCCCCCATTGATTGATCAGAACTGGGAGATCACGGTAGGATTTGATCCATTTTGCATACATATGCCCTATGATCGTTTCTGATGTTGGCCGTATCACAAGGGGTTCTTCTAGTTTTTCACCGCCACCTATCGTCACAACTGCGAGTTCAGGTGAAAATCCCTCTACATGTTCTTTTTCCTTCTCCAGAAAGGACATTGGGATTAGCAAGGGAAATGCAGCATTTACGTGCCCGGTATCTTTGAAGCGTTTGTCGAGAGCAGATTGGATATTTTCCCAGATTGCCCATCCATACGGGCGGACAACCATACATCCACGTACTGGTGCGTAATCAGCAAGTTCAGCTCGCTGAATAACTTGGTTGTACCAATCCGAAAAATTTTCCTCTTGTTTTGGCAATTTATTCTTATTCATAATACCTTTTGTTGATTCAAGTTCTGCAAATTATGGTTAGTTTTATCGATGAAAAGACGACTTTATGATATCGAATTATTTTCGTGTGATGAATATGAAAATTAAAAAGAGCTGGCGTAACGAGCCAGCTCTTTAGACCATTCAGCTCTCTTTCTTATCGGCAAGTTCTTTTTCTCTAGCATCAATAATTCCTTGGGTAACATGAGTAGGAACAACCTCGTAGTGCGATTCTTCCATATCAAATGTCCCACGTCCTCCTGTTATTGATCGCAAATCAGTCGTGTAGCGAAGCATTTCTGCTAACGGCACGTTTGCTGTAACGAAGGAATGTCCTTTATTATTATCCATCCCCTGCACACGGGCACGGCGGGTATTCATGTCGCCTAAAATATCTCCCATGTTTTCTTCCGGAACGATAATTGTAACTTTCATGATCGGTTCGAGAAGAACTGGCGAAGCAATTTTGAGGGCTTTTCTGAACGCTTCTCTCCCAGCCATTTCAAATGCAATGGGTTTTGAGTCAACTGGATGCTCTTTTCCATCAAATACTTCCACAGCGATACCGGTTACCGTATAACCGGCGATAACACCTTCCTTCATTACATTGCGGATGCCTTTTTCAATAGCAGGCATATAGCTGGATGAAATAGCACCACCAAAAACCGCATTCTTGAATTCAAAATCACCATCTTTTAGTGGGGCGATCCGAAGCGATACCTCACCAAATTGGCCTGAACCGCCAGACTGTTTTTTGTGGCGGTGCCTGGCTTCTGATTTTTTTGTAATTGTCTCGTGATATGGAACACGTGGGCGGGCGGTATTTAACCCAACTTGAAGTTTAGTATTTGCTCGTCGGATAGCTACATCAATGTGCTGTCCACCCATGCCTTGTAAAATGGTTTGTCGTGTGGAGGTTTCCTGATGCCAGGAAAGAGTCATGTCTTCTTCACATAAACGGGTGAGTGTTGGTGAAATCTTAGTTGAATCCGCTTGTGTTTTCGGTTCGATCGAAACTCGATACAGCGAATTTGGGTATTCAGGGATAGGAAGTTCAAGGGGGTGAGCTTTGTCGCATAAGGTGTTGCTTGTTGCTGTATCAGACAATTTTGGTACCACCCCAATATCACCACTGTGCATTGTTTTTATAGGTGTTGTGCTTTTTCCACTGGGAACATACAATCCTCCCATTCGCTCTTCAGTCTCTTTGGATTGGTTCCAAATGCGCATATCAGTGTTTAGAACTCCTGAAAATATTTTGAAAAAAGTTTGTTTTCCAACAAACGGATCCGCTGTCGTTTTCCATACATACATTGCAAGGGGACCGCTATCATCCACTTTTAGTATTTCTTCACCAGATTTGCCTTGTGCCGTAACCGGTTTGGCATCTTCAGGAGAAGGGAGTAAATTTTTGATTGCATACAATAATCGGGCTATCCCGATTTCAGCACCACCGGCAGCGACGAGAACAGGCACAAAGGTGCCGTTGCGAATCACACTTGCAAGACCTGTGGTGATTTCTTCGGTTGACAGTTCAACGCCTTCAAGGTATTTCTCCAGTAAAGCATCATCACCTTCAGCAGCGGCTTCAACCAGACTGATTCGGGCTGTTTCAGCGGCATCTTTTAATTCAGCAGGAATGTCCTCAGCGTCTTTTCCGTCTCCAGCGTAAGCTTTCATGGTCAGTAAGTCGATAACCCCTTTGAAATTGGATTTCTCGCCCCAAGGAAGCTGTAGTGGAATGAACCGTGATTCTGAGAAATCCTGAACGGAAGTTAGTGCTTTCTGATAATCCGCGTGATCACGATTCATCTTGTTGATCAGAAGAAATCTTGGCAGGTTGAATTTATCGCAATAATTCCATGCGATCTCAGTTCCAACCTCAAATCCAGAAACTGCATCGACTACTACAATTGCTGAATCAGCAACTCCCACAGCAGAGATCAACTCTCCAATAAAATCTGTATACCCAGGTGTATCAAGAAAATTAATTTTCACATCTGGATATTCGACCGGAACTACTGATGTATATAATGAAATTTCCCTGCGGATTTCTTCTTCATCGAAATCTGCCACAGTGTTACCATCCGTGATTTTTCCCATGCGAGTTGTTGCGCCAGAAAAGTGAAGAAAAGCTTCAGTTAAGATTGTTTTTCCTGCGCTGGAATGTGATACTAATGCTACATTTCTGATATTTTTTGAACTGTATTCATTCATAAAAGTAATTCCTTCCTTCGATGTTTTTTCAGCCTATCAATTTTACTATATAGTTCACTGGATAATTATTGTTTGAATGAGCATATATATCTAATTTTTACTTCATATTTTGAAATATATTGGTAATCCAAACTGGGATGCAAGTGTATCGATTCAAGACCTGATTCATTTTATCGAATATCATCTACCTGGAAATGATCTGTCATAGGAATGTCGAGCGGCTGTTAAATTGAGGCGAAATTTCATTGATTAATTCATTTCTTAAGCAACCTAATTTTAAAAATGTAATTGATGTATGCAAGATTAGCCAATTGCAGGAGTTTTTAACTATTCGGTCGCTCCGAGATGGCAATGATAAAGGGAACAAACTGTCAACTTGGCTTGAATTTCGAAAGGAGTATTAATAGTGTGTGAATTTAAGATATTTTTGACAGAATTCTCATTAATAGCTGCTTTTCTTGCTCTTTGGTGGTAATCTTTTTATCAATCTTAGCGATTCTCAATTTTTGCAAAATACTGCGATAGATTGGGCCCGGAGGGATGCCGTAATGCTTGAGGTCGTCACCGGTTGTTTCAGGGGAAATAAGGCGCCATTGACTAATGAAATTCTCGAATTTATTCCGAAGATCATTGTTTTCTTCTGTTATCCAACTAGAATAAATAGCTAATGGCGGATAATCTTCCAGCGTTTGGCAAAATTCACCTGGTGTAAGGAGAGAGAGCGAAGATTTGTTGTACCAAATTTGATTTGCCGCTGTAAGGATCTTCTGAAGATCATTTTTAAACCGTAATCGTTTAATGATTTTCCGCGAATCATATAATGGCATTGTCATTAATAAAATAGTATAAGCCCCTTGAATTAATCGCTTATGTGAATCTAAACAGATATAATCAACCCATTCTTTGGTTGGATGATCCGTAAATAATTTCTCTAATCCTTTTTGAATGATCTCGTCAATAAAAATGGATGAATGAATGTGTGTAAATAATCCGAGTTTGTTAATTCTAGACAGCATGGTAATCGCTTTATCTTCGATAAGGATCTGATCTAATTCGTGCCGGATGCGGTCTCCAGACACTTCTTCCAGAAGGGGAGCTGCCTCCTGCATTAATTCGAGGGTGCGTTGATCTATTTCAAATCCGAAGCGCTGCTCGAACCGTATTGCTCTCAGCATGCGCGTTGGGTCATCAACAAAAGATAGCGAGTGAAGGACTCTAACCTTTTTTATATTTAAATCATTTATACCACCCCAATAATCATAGACATCACCAAAATGACTGCTATCTAATCGCATTGCCATTGTATTAATTGTAAAATCCCGGCGATGAAGATCCAATTTGATGCTTCCTTTTTTAACAGTCGGCAGTGCGGTGGGCTTCTCATAAAATTCCGTTCTGGCACTAATAAGATCGATTGTGAGTGGAAGATCTGAAATTTGATTAGTGGGAAGCGGAAGCCCCAATGGAGATGTGTCACTTCCAATGCCTAATGGCCGCCATTTTGCAGTATTAAATTTCTTGTGGCTGGTAACCTTTCCACCATATTTTTTTGTTAATAGGGAAGCTAGTTGAAGTGCATCTCCTTCAACTACAAAATCTAAGTCCGGGGAAGGATAATTGAGAATTAGGTCGCGCACAAAACCACCAACAAGATAAATAGGAGTACCTAAGTCATTTGCGGCAATGCTGATCAACTTCAATAAGGAGAATTGGCCTGGTGCAATTTGCTTTTCCATCTCTGTTGCGAGATTCATCTTTCGTGTTGTACCTACTTGTGTTCCAGCCAGTGTATTCAATAAATCGGTGCGAGTTGCAATGCCAATGATTTCTTGTGAGTTAGGATCAACTACTGGAATCTGCCCCCATCCAGTTATGGCCATAATTTGCTGTAAATGATCAAGCGAATCTTCTGGATAAACATGAATGTCTCCTGCTTCCATCAGACTGGCGGCTGTTTTTTTAAGGTTGTGCGCGTTCGCTTTATCTACTGCTCGCCGGTTAAGCAGCCCTAATATCTTCTTACCCTGAATTACAGGATAACCTTCATATCCAAAACGCTGCATTAAAGTAAGAGCTTCATCAGTCGTAGTTTCCGGTGTAATTGTGAGCGGTTTTTTTGACATAATCTGTTCAACAGTAATCTCTGGCTGTACATATTTAGGCAGCTCATTCAAAAATTCATGTACTAAATCGTTTAGTTGTGAGGGATTCTTTTTATTATGTTTGATCAAAGCTGCAGATGCGCGCTGGTGCCCGCCACCATTAAAACACTTTGCGATTTGAGATGTATTGATCTGGTCGGATATAGATCGCGCAACCAGCCGGATTCCTTCACGAATTGATACAAAGATGAAAAGCGCGTCTGGATCTACTAAGTCACATATCTTGTGCGCTACACTGGATACTTCATCACCCAGGTTGGGTGCATTCGCATAAGAAACGAAAATGTTCTGGTTTGCATTGGTAATGGTTTGTGAATTTTCCATCAAAACTTCAAACAACTCCTGCTGGTCAGAAGTAAGTGGGGGATTGAGGAATTCAGCAGCGATTTTCAGACTGGCTCTATTAGATAGTAAATAAGCAACAGCAGCCGCGTCTCTTGCAGTAGTATTCACATAGGTTAGAGACCCGGTGTCTTCATAAATACCCAATAGAAGTAATGTTGCTTCAATGATGCTAAGTGAGTAGTTGTTCTTTTCGATAAGTTGTTCGATAAAAAACGTGGTGCAAGCTCCGCTTTCAATTTGATTGAATTCCCAATCAGGCGGAAGATTTTTTTTCTTTTTATGGTGGTCGATCACAAAGATTTGTGTATTTTTCTTGAGACCTTTAATTGTGATCAATGACTGTGTATCCACTAGAGTTACTGCATTGATGGATTCGTTGGGTAAAATTTTTGCAGCGATAAATGGTAAGTCGGCAGCATACAAGTGAAGAAAATCCCGCACATTACGATTGAGTGCTTTAGGCAGCACTGCAAACACGTCTTCTTGCAATAAGAAAGCGCCTAGTTGTGATGCCATCGCATCAAAATCTGCTTGCTCATGGGTTAAAATGACATGCATACTAGTATTCTACCTGAATTAGAATAGTAAATGACAATTAATTAATATTAATTTTAGATTGTGGAAAAATGACTGATAAACTTTTTGGGCATGAAAAAATCCGCTATTCTCGGCATTTAAATATACCGAGTATTGGTGTGTCCGGACAGTTGAGATTAAAGAATGCTTCCGTGCTAATCATCGGTTGCGGTGGATTGGGTTCTGCGGCAGCCATGTATCTGGCTGCTGCTGGAGTTGGGCGGTTAGGATTGGTGGATTCTGACGTGGTTGAGCTGAGCAACCTTCAGCGCCAGATTATGCATGGGGTAGCTGGGCTTGGGCAGCCAAAGGTTTTTTCCGCCGAGAATCGATTAAATGATATTAATCCAAATGTTAATGTGGAGGTATTCAAGGAACGTATAATTTCTGAAAATGTGCGAAAAATAATTGGTGATTATCCGATTGTTGTGGATGCGACAGATAATTTTGAGACACGCTATTTGGTAAATTCTGTGTGTGTTGAAAAAGAGATCCCTTTTATATATGGAGCGATTTTCCAGTTTTCTGGGCAAATGAGCGTTTTTGATGCAAAAAAAGGGCCATGTTTTCAATGTGTGTTCAACCAACTTCCGACACCGGAAGTCTCTGCCTCAAACCGAGGAATAGGGGTGGTTGGAGCGCTTCCGGGAGTGATCGGTTCACTGCAAGCGATTGAAGCGATCAAGATAGTTACAGAGATCGGCAACAGCATGGTTGGCCGCCTGCTTCTGTTTGATGGTCTGGAGATGACTTTTAGAGAGGTTAACGCTATAAAGTACCCGGACTGTCCAATATGCTCACAATGAGGAAATATTAATGTCGTTAGACTTGTATAGGGGAAGAAAAATGTTGGTCGTGGTTGCGCACCCTGACGATGAAACTTTTGGGATGGGTGGAACACTGGCTCTCTATGCCCATTTAGGGGTAGAAATTCATTTGATTTGTGCGACACGGGGAGAGGTGGGGGAGGTCGATGTGGAAAAATTGAAAGGATTTTCATCCATAGGGGGATTGAGAGAATATGAGCTTAACTGTGCAGCAGATGTGCTGGGGCTTCGGAAAGTACATTTCCTTGGTTACCGCGACTCAGGTATGCCGGGGAGTGATGAAAATAAACATCCAGATGCGTTTATCAATGCACCCATGGATAACCTCGCAGAAGAGATCGCGGTGATGATGCGTGAGATTAAACCAGATGTTGTGCTAACCTTTGACCCTATCGGTGGGTATATGCACCCAGATCACATCGCAGCGCATAAAGCGACGGTTGCTGCGTTTGGCTTAGCAAGTGATAAATCATTCGTAACAAATCAATTAAAACCGTATAAGCCAAAGAAACTGTATTTTCATATTATTCCACGTACATTCTTGAAGTTGGTTGTCCGTTTAATGCCGCTGTTTGGTGTAGACCCCAGTCAGTTTGGTAAGAATAAGGATATTAACCTGGTCGCAATACTTGCGGAGGATTTTCCAATTCATGCGAAGATTAATTATCGAAGGGTGGCAGATGTTCGCGAGAGGGCTTCTGCATGCCACGCCAGTCAGGGTGGTGATAAACAGAGCGGATATATAGTGACCTGGATCATGCGTTTGTTTAGCCCAGTGGAGACATATATGCGCGGGTATCCTGAAATGGAGAATGGGACGATTGAAAAGGACCTTTTTTCAGGAGTTTAACTGAGTAAGGAAATATTCCAGTTATAACGAGGATACCAGAAAGTATGCTTTGATATTTGATCACAATTGGTGATATTTAAAAGGTTAATATGACGGATGCTTGCCAATAGTCTGGTGATGTGTTTGTTATGAAAAAGTTTGTAGAATTCCTGGCCAGGTATTTTTAATAAAAGAATTGCACTTTTTGTTGTACAAACAATTTATTATTAATTTGTCTTACTCTTGCCCGGGTACTTCGGGAGGTTTTTCTACTGGTGGTTCTTTTGGTATCTCTGGTGTTTTTTCTGTGGGCGGCAGATGGTGTGTTTCGAGACTGGTCAAGAAAATGACCTTGCGAAGGTTAAGCCAGGTTTCTTTAAATTTCCATTCTTTCCAATCTTTCAGGAAAGCTTTATATAATCGGGCGCGTTCTCTTTTACGGTTCTTAATGAGATATTCAATTCCGGGTCTGATGCGGTTGTAAGGGCTTGAATATCCATAAAAATCATTAATCCGTTTCATTTCTTTATTCATGAAATTGGGCAGGAAATCGATCCATACATCACTATCATGGATGTTGCCTAAATACTCCTGTGCTTGTCTAGCAATATCGAGGGCAAAGTCTGTTTCATGTTCGTATAGGTTGGAAAACACCTCTAATGCATAGCGGAGCTGTTTGGCGCTTATGCGCATCTGGTGCAGTTCTTTCACGCGGGCGGGATCGAATATAAACACCTCATAAAAGATAAATTCATCCAGCCGAGTTTGTATTTGCTTGTATCCCAATCGATATAGTTCTGAAGAGAAAAATATTTCACCAGCGCTGTTTTCAAGTGCGGCTTCTGCCCATGTGTTCATTTCAACTATAGAAGTGCTGTCAAGAATCAACCTGGTGGTCTTTTTTGTGTTTTCTTGTTTCTGCTTGCGTTTTTGCTTTAATCGCATGCGGATTCGGCGGAGGCCAGAACGGATCTTGTTATCTTCGGTGGATTCATAAATCTCATCGATGAGGTTAATCTGCACATCTAGATCGCGGACACTACCGAAGGATTTGGTGATCGAGCGGATATCCTTTTCCCAGGATTTGATTTTTTTGTTCGGTAAATATTCTGAGAATATATTTAACACGGTGCGTATTCGCCGCGAGGAAACACGCAGGTCATGAATATCTTCGATGTTGCTGCGTTTCAGGATGTTCCGCGCGGTTTTCTTTAGCGTTATAATGTTCGGCAGCAATGCTATTGCGCAGTACTGAATGATGCTTTTTTCCTCTTTCTTGTCGGCCATATTTTTCTGTTCCCTACCTTGCCCGGAGTTGTTTATTTATTGTATTCATCAAGGATCGGTTGGATGTGGGTCATAATCTCGTCATTGGTTGCTTTGATTGAAAGATTTGCGTTTATGGTGTGAAAATTGAATTCTTTGGCCATTATGCTAAACTGTTTGATCATGCGGTTTTGATATTCCCGGAAACTATCATAAAGATTATCAAGTTTGAGGATGTCCATCCCTGCTTCCCAGTAATTGAAACCTCGCCCATGTACAATTCGAGTGACGAGTGTGTCAATGTCTGCTTTTAGGTATAAAACCATATCTGGTACAAGAGCGAAACCGTAAATATCCCGCGCCCAAGAAGGATCAATCCCCCGCAATACATCACGGGCTATAATAGAATAAAAATATCGATCAGAAAGCACAATAAACCCGGCTTTAAGGGCTGGGATGATTTGATTTTCAAGCCGGTCGGCAAAATCTGTTGCATAAAAGAGACTATTTGTAAGTGGAAAAAGTGTATTGCCGCCTTTGGCTTCTTCAATACCTGGTTGGGTGAGGGGGGACCTGCGCAGGCCTGTATCTGAGACTGCATATCCACTTTTCTCCAGCCACTTCTTTAGCAATTTAATCTGCGTGGATCGGCCGACCCCATCCGTCCCTTCCACAACAATCAATTTGCCGGGCAGGTTTTTGATTTTCTTATAAGGAAAACCAGATCCATAAAATTTAGTGAGTGCCATTTTTCACCTCCGTTTGTGAGGTGCTAACTGGGTTCGCTTGACGCCGTGCATAATTTCGCGCAGATACTGTAGGGTTTGGTAATCCTTTCCATCCCTTTAATACTTTATTTACCAGTCTTCTTACATCCTTTTGTTGTTTATGCACTGGGCGGGTGGCATCCAAAACCTCAAATCCGAACTCGCCAATCATTTTTTCGTACTCTTTTAATATTTTTCCCTGGAATAAACGAAAGCTTGCAATTCGTTTATCAGAAAGATTCAGGTCCATACCTGCTTCGTAATATTTAAGTTTAGAACGTGATGATGTTATGCGCTCAACCGCATCATCCAAAGGGACATCAAAATAAAGGACCAGGTCTGGAAGAAAAGCGAAGGAATATAAATTGCGTACCCATTTGCGCCCCACACCGCGAGCGACATCACGTGCAAAACCAGTAAATGCGTAACGGTCTGCAAGGACGATCACCCCGGCTTTAAGCATCGGTAGAAATTGATTTTCCCAGCGGTCCGCAAAATCAGCTGCCTGGATAAGACTAAAAGTTGTGGGAGTGAATGCTTTTCCTTTTTTCCCAAATTTTGTTGTATTTTTGACAAGCGGAGAAGAATTCCATTCACTGAAATAGACGGATCTTCCTTTCTCAGTGAGCCATTTATAAATCAGGTCAATTTGAGTGGATTTTCCACTCCCATCGATTCCTTCCACAACAATCAATTTACCTTTGAAATTATTTTCTTTTAACATAAATATTTCCTTGTTAAATAAAGGACTTGACTATTTTGATTATATCAAGTCCGTAATATTAAACTAATAAGAACCAAACAGTTTTTCTATGAATCTTTTGCATAGGGTAGTTCATCATCCGTCCTGTCCATTTCTAATAATTCTCCTGAAATGATGAATATTGTTCGCTCGCAAATATTCACTGTGCGGTCAGCGAAACGTTCCAGGTTGTGGACTATCCATAACAGGAAGCTGGCTTCATCAATTATTGATGGATTAGCGATCATGGCATTAACAATTGCCTTGTAGGATTTATTGAATAAATCATCAACTAAGTCATCTTCATCTGGTATATTGATCGCGAATTCCAGGTTTTCATTTACGAATGCTGATAAAGCACGGTGAAGCATGCTCACACCTAGATCAGCCATTTTTACAATATCCCGAATTGGAATTGGAATATCAACCATTCCGAGCCGAATTGTATTATTCGCAATCC
>CBDAFG010000071.1:0-15885 GCA_965195205.1 uncultured Pelolinea sp.
AACTCCAGACGGTTCGTTGAATAAGCAGATCTTTGACCCACTGGGAATTTCAGAAGGTTGATCAACAATAAAGCCTCCCTTTTCCTGGATCAATCTTGCCTTCTCTTCAATATCTTCTACCTGAATAAATATTGTCAAGAAGGGCAGTTTAGCACGTTTGAGAGTAAAGACTCCTCCGTCTAATGCTTCATTCAGTGGGGTGGTTTCCGGGATGATATAAAAACCCAGCCGATCATTGAATTCAATTTTCCATTCGAAAACTTCCCGAAAGAACTCAACAGTTTTTTCCATATCATGGGTGGCTAATTCCCAGAAAACAACAGGATTTTTTTGCATGGCAATCTCTGTATTATTTATTTACCCCACTATATCAGAAAATCGCCTATTGGTCATGTGATCACAGGATCAGTACAAACTATGAAAATTTTGTTAATACATTCACAAGATTAAAACATTCAAAATCCAATAACCAAAAAGCCGTTCTCCATAAAATCAGCTGTTATCTCAATATATAATAATCAGATGATGATCATAGAAAAATTAAAACAGAATAAGAGACACGGCATTCTTGTAATTTTATTAACCACAGAAATTTTCCTTACCTGGAGTTTTTTATCACATTCCCCATCAGGATACTATAGTAAAATATTCTCTATTGGTTCTTCAGTTTGCCACCAAATCCCATCTCACTCTTTCAATGTTGGACCTGTTCAATTTCCTGTATGCGCGCGCTGCACAGGACTTTATATGGGTTCATTTATCGGCATAGTGTACACATTCCTTTCCGGAAAGAAAATAGGCGTGCCTAAGACAAAATTCATTATCTTTTTAACATTCCTTTTTCTACTTTGGGCTGGAGATGGTTTAAATTCATTAATCAGCGATTTCCTTTATAAGCCATTTCTCTACCAGACAAGTAACCTCAGCCGCCTTGTCACTGGCTACGGGATGGGTTTGGTTATGTCCACTGCCCTTGTCACTCTTTTCAATTTGACGGTCTGGAAAACGGGTAAAAACACTCCTGTCCTGGAAAACGTTTATCAAATCATTGGCTATGGGATATTATGCGCGATGTCAAGTTCATTAATTTTAGTAAGCGGACCAGTGGTTTTCCAGCTTACCGCTTTTGTTACTATTCTTACTGTGTTATTTATCATCTCCCTGTTATACTCAATTTTCTGGATTATTTTTTTAAGGAAGGAAAATCAATTCACCAACTGGAATGGTATAGCTGTTTACATGATTGCTGGTTATTCCACTGCAATAGGACAGATTCTTTTGATGATCGCTCTGCGGAACAGAATACTTTATTAATCAACAATAAATATTAAATGGAAAAATGATGGAATCTCTATTAGGTATATTTTCAGCGTTTGGGCTTTCTGCCAGTGCGGGTTTAAATGCATATATCCCCTTGTTGGTCATTGCTCTGATGGCTCGTTTCACCGATCTGATCACACTTAATTCCCCATGGGATGCTCTGGCCAGCTGGTGGATTATCGGCTTATTGGTTATCTTATCGCTGGTTGAATTTCTGGTAGATAAGTTTCCAGTCATCAATCATATCAATGATGTCATCATTCAATCTTTCATCCGCCCCACAGCTGGAGCAATTGCTTTTGCTGCCAGCACTAATGTTGTAACGGATATAAACCCCATCCTTGCGCTTGCTTTGGGACTGCTTATCTCTGGAGGAGTACATGCGGTGAAATCGGCCGCGATCCGCCCGGCGGTAACCGCAGTCACAGGAGGAACTGCTAACGTACCAGTTAGTATTGCCGAGGACGTCACTTCAACAACCCTGTCCATTTTGTCAATCGTTTTCCCCATTGCAGTTATGATCGTGGCTGCACTGTTCTTCACCTGGGTGATCTGGCATTTCTACTTACGGTCACCACAGGATTAAATAAACCGTTTGAAATCCCGCATGAGGAACGCTTCCGGCCGGGAGAATATCTCTTTCAATTGTTCCAATCCGTCTTTTGCATTCAAGATTTCTGTTTGATCAAGTAAAAGTGACTTGAATTCATCCTCATCAAGAACCAGCATCTTCCTGTCTGGGAACACAAGCAAATCCAGCGCAAGGTCATCGTAGGATATTTTCTCAGTGTCAAATTGTGCGGGTCTGGATATATTGCAGTACCATCCCTTTATTTCATCATTGTCCTTATCATGGATCTCAAATATATTGAACCATTTCCCTGTTGGATACAATTCAAGAAAACGGTCACCCTTTCTCAAACAGATCCCATTAAATATCAGGTCAGATCGATTGAAGTAAGCCTCAAGCAACAAATCAGACGCCGTCTGTTCAATGACCCTGCCATCATATTCCCACACAGAATTACCCAAATGATCGTTCTTTATTATCCGCATTTCTTCATTTCTTTCTTTTGAAGCATAGAATTGAATCAGGGTTAATGGTGAATCCAACTTTTTCCCTCTTGGGATATTGTGCCCTTGTTTGGAAAGAGAATTCAATTAATTCCCGAATTCTGACCCTTATTGAAAAATTACTTCCCTTAAAAATGTTTTCCGTGACGTGTCCCTCAAAATAATTTAGATCATCATCATTATTTACTTTTATTCTGATTGCGGTTGGGAGAATTACCAAATCAACCACTTCTCCATTAGAAAATTTCTCTTCACGACAAGAGAATGTGATTTTTCCAATCGCTGTTTCGGCAACAACAGGGGCTATTGAACAGATTTTCCCCTCCAGCTTATTATTCAAGCCGAAAAAAGCTGCCACCCAAAGATCTTCCGGATGGGTGTAAATATATTGTGGACTCCCAGATTGCATAATTTTTCCTTCATTAAGAATCAATAATCGATCAGCAATCGTGAAAGCTTCCTCCTGATCATGAGTAACATAGATCACCGGAATATCCATATTATTTATTAGCTCATGCAGTTCCTTGATCAATTGGTCCCGAAGGGCACGGTCCAAAGATCCCATTGGTTCATCCAACATTAGCATTTTTGGTTTTGGCGCTAACGCACGCGCAAAGGCAACACGTTGTTTTTCTCCACCTGAAAGGTCTATTACAGATCGTTTAGAAATTCGCCGTAAGTCAACCATTTCAAGGGCCTCATCCACACGTCTGCTGATTTCATCTTCCGAGACATGATGCATACGAAGCCCAAAAGCAATATTATCAAACACATTTAGGTGTGGAAAAAGAGCGTAATCCTGAAACATCAATCCGAATTTTCTCAAATGTGGTGGAATTTGATTGATATCCTTACCATCCCAAAACACTTGCCCTGAGGCTGGTTTCTCTAAACCAGCAATTATCTTTAGAAGAGTACTCTTTCCTCCTCCGGATGGTCCCAAAATACATACTACTTCATCTTTTCCAACAAAAAATGATACGTCTACCAACAGTGGGAGCCGATTGTATTTCTTTTCAATATTCTTAAGCACTAACATCGTTTTTGATCTATTGTTTTGTTACCTTTCATTTTAATTTGCAAATGCTCTATTATGAAAAACCCACCTCCGCAGATAACCAGTAAAATTGCGGCCATCGCCATTGCCTTCCCGTAATTCTCCCCTCCCGGCAGGTTTAGATAACGAAAGATGGCAATAGGTAAAGTGGGATACTCCGGTCGAGCAAGAAATGAGGTTGCTCCAAATTCACCCAGTGAAATTGCAAAAGCATAGATCGCCGCAGTAGCAAATGATTTTTTTATGAGTGGGAAATCGACATGTTTCCACAATTGCTTTTCCGGGACGCCCAGCGTCATCGCGGCTTCATGCAGATTTTTCGGAATAGAGTTAATCACAGGTTGGATAATACGGATCACAAAAGGCAGCGCAATTAATGCATGAGCCATTGGGATGAGAACGGGAAACCAGCGAATCGAATTGGGTACCGATGAAAATGCGGATAAATACCCCAACCCCAATGTAACCGCAGAAGTTCCTAAAGGAAGCATCACTAAAAAACTCAAGTATTTATTGGACTGCTTGTCTTTTGAAGAACTAACTGAAATCATGGTTCCTATAATTAATGCAGCAGTCATTGAGACAACAGCATAGAGAACGGAATTCCTAAGAGCGGTGATTGGAGGTACAAAAAATAATGAGTGTCGCTCATTAAAAAAAAGACCTCGATAATTCTCGAATGTAAGTTTCCAATTTGCTAGCTCCCCTGTTGAATTGCTCGTGGTGATACTTAGAATTGACCTTAATAGTAGAGCCGCTGTTGGTGATACAAGAAGAACAACAAGAATCATTGATAATATAAATACGAATGACTTCTCAAGAAAAGATTCCGACTTCCTTAATCCTTCCCCTTCAATCATAGGAATAATTGGAACGTTCTTGTCACCACTGAACCGCAAAGAAAGGAATGTGAGCAGCATTGAAAATATTAGCTGGATTAATGAAAGGATTCCTGCCATCTTCAGATTCAAGAATTGCATTGTTTGGATATAAATTTCAACCTCTATCGTTGTAAAAGCCGCCCCACCCATCATGAGGATCACGCCGAAACTGGTGAAATCAAATAGAAAAACCAAAATAGCAGCGGATAAAACTGACGGCAGGAGCAATGGGAGAGTTATTCTCCAAAATACATTATTTGGAGTTGCCCCCAGCACACGAGCCGCATTTTCAATTTTCTGGTCAAGCTGCTCCCACGCTGTTCCCACAACCCGTATCACAATTGAAGTATTATAAAAAACATGTGCGATCAGAATCGCCGGCAACGAATTAAGGAGTTTAATCGGGGGAGTAGAAATCCTCAGGATATCCATCAAAAATAAATTTAGCCATCCCTTTGGCCCAATTAACGCAGTAAATCCCGCCGCGACAACTACTGTCGGCAAGATGAATGGCAAAGTCGACAAGATTCTTAATAAGTTTTTTCCCCGGAATGAAAAACGCCCAAACAAGTATGAGGAAGGAATGCCTACTAACAGAGTAATAAAAGTGGACAGGAATGCCTGGTAGAACGTAAAACTCACCGCTCTTCCAGCAATAGTCCAATTTAATTGATTAGCAAATGAAGAATCGCTGCCAGACGCAAATGCATGTCCTAGAATGCTTGCCATAGGCATAAAATAGAACCCTGCCATGAAAAGGATCGGGATGATCCAAAATAAAGGTTGCTTCTGCCGGTTTTTTAATATCTTCATTTTTACCGAAGCATCAACTCCCGCCAGGCCTCAATCCAAACCTCACGGCTTTTGGCTATTTCGTCAATGTCGACAACTGCCGGATGGTCGGGTATTTGAATATGATCCAAAAATTCTTGTGGAATACACGCATTTTGATTAACTGGAAAAACAAACATATTTAACGGGATGTCTTCCTGAAAATGTGTGCTTAACATAAAATCAATAAACTTCTCAGCCAACGCCCTGTTTTTTGAACCCTTGAGAATCCCAGCGAACTCAATCTGCCTGAAACACATATTCCTCCCGACTAATGACGCGGTTGGGGATTCACTCAACTTTTCCTCAGCAAAAATGAATTCAGCCGCCGGGCTTGTACCGTATGAAACAACCATCGGTTGATTCCCCTGCCCTACCGAACCTGAAAAATTCGTGTAATACGCGGTTCCCCAATCATTCACGATCACGACACCATTATCCTTTAATTTTGTCCAGAAACCTAAATAACCATCCTCTCCATATTCCGCAATCGTTGCTAACAAAAACGCCAATCCTGGAGAGGATGTTGCTGGATTTTCCACAACCAACAAATTCGCGTACTCAGGATTGATAAGATCATCCAACGATGTTGGAATTTCAAGGTTGTTTTCGCGGAAGAACTGCTTATCATAATTTATGCACACATCTCCATAATCAATTGGAGTCACACGGTTTTGGTCATCAAGTTTGAATGCACTGGGGACCTCATTTAGAAGCGGAGGAATGTACGCTTCAAACAGATCTTCATCAATTGCACGAGATAGAAACGTGTTGTCAATTCCATACAAGATATCCGCGATTGGCGCTTCTTTCACAAGGACCGCGCGATTTAGATTACTTCCAGCATCTCCACTCGGAAGAAACACCACATCTATATTATTCTCCTCTTCAAAAGCAGCAATCGTTTCTTCACTAATAGCAAATGAATCATGCGTCATCACTACCAAAGAAGTTGGTTCTTTACTGCAAGCTGCAAATAATAATATTCCAATTATCATTATAAAAATTGATTTTCTCTTATTCATTTTTACTCCTTTTTTGTACGTCCTTTTTCCTTGTATGGATACAAAGAACGGTTCCTAAAGTTATATTTATCTCTGCATTTTCTCCAATCATCTCATTACTAATTCCTCGGGTCTGGCCGGAAAATAACGATTCATCATTGAGAGGATATCGCAGCCCGCTGGTTGTGATACCTTTTGCAGGTGAACACTGAGGAATCAAGGAAACTGTATCCCCTTTTTTTCCAAAAAGTACTTGATGGTTCCTAACAAGCATTATATGCTCTTGACCATCATCAAATTCAATCCTGGTATCATCATCCGCAAGAGATGACATCAAACCTAAATTTGCCAGTGTTTGATCAGTCCTCCCGCCCAATGCGCCAATCACCAGAATATCTTTATAACCCCGTTTGATCAATTCCCTTAGCGCAATTTCCAGGTCAGTTTGGTCTTTTTCTGTTGGAAATTTTAATACTTCAACATTTTTGTCATTTAAATATTCAATATCATCTTGGCTGACAGAATCCAAATCACCAATTACCAATTTTGGTGTCAGGCTGAGAGATCGAATGTAACGCAGACCCCCATCCGCGGAAACGATTAGATCCTTTTCCTCAATTAACGTCTTTACCAGATGAATTTCCTGAATCACCCCATTTGCAAAAACAACTGTTCGCATAAAAGAACTCCCTTTTGGTTGAAGGGAGCCAGTTCATTTTTTCTCCCTCCGCCGGCATTATCCGGTTCAGGTTTTGCGGGTCTAGGATATAATCATCCACCTCTCAGCCTTACTTTTCAGGCTCCCCGGTTGGTTATATTTAGTTTATATCTTTTTCTTCTGCCTGTCAATGAATACAATAAATTACGGGTCGATATCTTCGTATCTAAAACAAACCAATTTTCCGTCTTTGCCTACTGCGTTTTCTTCATTGACATTAATAAAATATTCTTTTCTGCTATCCATCCATTCACAAAACGATCGCAGTAACCCGGAAAAATAAAATATATATAAATCACTGGAAAACAATTCGTCATCTTTGTTTTTTGATATTTCTAAACAGAAAGAGTTTTTGCTTTTTATAATGGCTTTGATTTTCAATCCAGTCAATTCTGATAGGCTGCCTGCAAGAACACCAAGTGAATAGTCAAATCTCTTTGAAATGGGTCTCAATCGATTTTCAATACTCCCGAGATCTAAAAGCTTTTTTGAATTCCTTCGAAGATATGCGAAAGACGAATTGCCAACCCGGTACAACAAACCTTTGGCAGTATTTCTCTGAAACCTAATTGCAAATTCATTCCCCAAATCTGACAGAAATTGAGGTTTATTTTTAATCTCGGGGATTTCATTAGTGCCATCCCAATCAGTAATCGTAGAAAAGATCAGAACTGAATCTGATTCTCCCAAAATCCCTATTGCAGCTTCATAAATTGATCGGAGAAATAATGTTTTTATTTCTTTTTCGCCCATTAGGTTATTCTTCCCATTCATTCACTCAAGTATAATCAGAAAGGTTCTTTCAAGACAATGCACCATATAAAGTGCATTTTCCATGCCAAAACGACATATTCACCAGGAAACTGTTCAAATGCCAACCATATCAGAAACCATTCAGGATTACGAGATCGACCAGATTGAAATGATCGCTGAACAATGGGGAATAAAAGACGATATTGACCCTAAAAAGAATGTTAGAAAACAAATTGTTGATCTCCTTGATAACAAGAACCTTTTCTTAGATGTCATTTATGCTCTTCCCTCTCATGCGAGGACCGCGCTCCAATTTGTTTTAGATGAAGGCGGAAAAATTTCAGCATCCCAATTTTCGAGAGCATATGGTGTGATTCGAGAGATGGGTGCCGCGGTTAGAGAAAAAGATCGCCCAGACCGAAGTCCAATTTCCGTGGCAGAAAACCTATTTTTTAAAGGGATTATTGGACTTTCATTTTTCAATGAAGGAGATGAAGTAAAAGAATACATATTTTTACCTGAAGAATTTATTAAATTTCTAAAACCCATTCAGGATGATCCTTCTCTAATAGTCACCCCGCCTTCCCTCTCTAAAGAGAATATTTCCCATATTATCTCTGCCTCTGACAAAATCCTTGATCAGATTTGTTCTCTTTTAGCGTCTCTTCGCGGCAGCGTTCCCTCGAATGAAATCTCTCGTTTTATTCCACTTCCACTCTTTCATTTTTTATCTGCCCTGTTTCAAACTCAAGGAGTAACCGACAAGGATTCTGGGATATTAGATACAAGTAAAGTCAAAGATTTCTTAATCTCAGAACGATCGACATTATTTTCCGATATTTGTTTCTCCTGGATGAAGGATGAATTAATCAACGAACTTAAATTGCTTCCTGATATTATTCTTGAGGGGAACTGGAAAAACGATCCTATAAAAACCCGGGGGGTTCTATTAGAAATCATAACCAAATTACCTCCAAAAAATTGGTGTCGGATTTCTGATTTTATTGACTGGATGTATCAAAAGCACCCTGATTTCCAGAGATCTGGCGGAGAATATAACTCATGGTTTATTAAAGATACAGCAAGCAATACCTACCTTAACGGTTTTGAAAATTGGTATCATGTAGAAGGTAAATTATTGCATTATTTTCTAACTGGACCCTTATTTTGGTTGGGGATCCTTGACCTCGCTGTCATTGAAGAAGGAGAACAACCTTTTGCATTTAGAAAATCAAAGTGGGCCAATAAACTACTTGATAAAAAACCTGTCAAATATGAGACACACGAGATAAGCGAATTTATCTTGCGTAAAAATGGCGCCATTCTTCTACCAATTAACACACAAAGAGAACTACATTATCAAATCGCACGTTTTTGTGTTTGGGAAGAAACACAACGCAAGCACTACCGTTATAGGATTTCCCTAAACGCGCTTAGGAGAGCAAAAACTCAACATATTTCTATAGGCCAGATAAAAATATTGTTCAAAAAAAACGCAAAAAAACCAATCCCAAGAAACATTCTGGCAGCTCTCGATAGGTGGGATAAAAACCAATCTCAAATACATCTTGAAAAACTTATATTCATTCAAGTCGATTCACCTGATATTCTAGATCAGATAGAGAAATCACCAGCAAAGCGCTACCTAAGTGAGCGAATAAATGCTACTATCGCAACCACTTCTCCTAATAATATCCACCGATTAGAGGATGCACTCATGGAGATGGGGTACTTTGCAGAAATACTGCTGGAAGTATAATCAATTTAATAAAACTACTTTTACAGGAGGAAACAAATGAAAAGATTTGAATGGATGCAAAAGGAGATTAAGAATCTTAAGGAAAAGGGTCTCTTTACAAATATTCGGACATTATCTTCTCCACAGGGTGCATGGCTTGTGGTCGACGGGAAAAAAGTTTTGAATTTCTGCTCAAACAACTATCTCGGATTAGCTAACCACCCAAAATTACAGGAAGCTGCTCGTGCTGCAATTAACAAATATGGGGTAGGCCCAGCCGCTGTCCGAACAATTGCGGGCACCATGGACCTTCATAATGAGTTAGAAAAGCGTATCGCGAAATTTAAAAAGGCAGAAGCAGCAATTACGTTTCAATCCGGCTTCGCTGCTAACCTGGGAACCATACAAGCTTTGGTTGGTAAAAAAGATGTGGTCTTCTCTGATGAACTTAATCACGCTTCAATTATTGACGGCTGCCGCCTTTCAGGAGCAAGAATTGTCCGCTACGCGCATTGCGATCCCAATCATCTAGAGCAGGTGGTTAAAGAAAATAAAGATACGTATGAAAAGGCGATGATCATAACAGACGGTGTTTTCAGCATGGATGGAGATATTGCCCCTCTAGACCGCCTTCAAGAAGTCTCAGAGAGATATGACATCCTTCTGGCTGTAGATGATGCGCATGGGGAAGGTGTATTAGGAAAAGGTGGCCGAGGGATCGTTGACCATTTCAATTTACACGGGAAAGTGGACATCGAAATCGGTACTTTTTCTAAAGCATTTGGTGTTATTGGTGGAATGGTTTCCGGAAATGCAGTAATCATTGATTGGCTAAAACAGCGCGGGCGCCCCTTCTTATTCTCATCCGCAATGACCCCACCAGATGTCGCCGCCTGCATTGCTGCAATTGATGTCCTGGAGAGTTCAACTGAATATGTTGATACACTTTGGAAAAACGCTGCATATTTCAAAGCCGAAATGTCGAAAAACGGATTTGATATCGGACACAGCGAAACGCCTATCACACCTGTCATGATGGGAGAGGCACCACTCGCTCAGAAAATGAGCAAAGACTTATTTGAAAATGGGATCTTTGCAACTCCGATTAGTTACCCAACTGTGCCAAAAGGAAAAGCACGAATTCGCGTTATGATTTCTGCTGCACACAGCCAAGAAGACCTGGATCAGGGATTGGAGAAATTTATCCAATCCGGAAAGAGTTTGGGAATCATATAGAAAAAAGCCCCCTTTTTCAAGGGGGCTTTTTTTTATTCCTTTTCCTTAAACTCCACGTCAACAACTTCTTCATTGATGGGAGACTCAGACTGTCCTTTAAGATTCGTAAGATATCCATTGACGATATCCTGAGGGCATAAGCTGATGAACAAATCCATCCCCACATAGAGAACTATTGCATCATCAATTGGGCCTATTAGCAGATCAATTGGTACAACCAAATAAATCAGAGAAAACACAGGTATCGCTTTTAACCAGATATCGATTCTGTCATCCTGAATTAACTTCATAACCAATCGTATCTTAAGAATTACATCAGAAACAAATCCCCCACCCATATTTTTCTGCATTCCAGGTTTTTCTTGGTTCATGTCTTTTTTCCTTTCTAGAATCTTTTTTTAAATAATTTGCGCCTTCGATAGCTAATAAAAGGAGCTGCGATTTTACGAAAATAATTTTTAAACACAATCTGAGAAAACCACGATCCTCCATCCCGATAATGTACGCGCAACATCTCTGGCCAGCAGCGGTCATCTGCAGAAATGGTTTTCGCGTCTTCATGCAAGCGAAAATTTGCCCATAATCGAGACAGGTATTTGATTTCCGACACAGAAGCCAATCGCACCCATAAATCATAGTCCATTGCAAAATAAAAGCTGGGATCTAATGGCCCTACCTGATCCCAAAGAGACTTTCGTAAAAATGACGCTTGTTGGGGGATATGCACATAGCCACATCGCAACTTCTTCAATGTGGTCTGGGCGGCGGGAAATTTCCCAATCACTTCACTATCTCCATCAATATAATTTGCATTTCCATAAACTAGTCCAACAGCAGGATTGTCATTAAGGAATTGAACAGCTTCCGATACCGCATGAGGGAGCAATGTATCATCAGAATTTAACCACCCGATAATCTCCCCTTTCGCTAATGAAAACCCCTTGTTAATAGCATCGGTCTGTCCTTGATCAATCTCAGATACCCATTTTGATATTCTTTTTTCATATTTTTTTATAATGTTAACACTGCCATCAGTAGATGCGCCATCGAGAATAATATATTGAATGTTTTTATAATCCTGGTTGAGAACAGATTGAATTGTTTCCTCTAGGTAAGCTGCTTGATTATATGAAGGGGTAATAATCGTGACCAAGGGCTCTCTCTTCATTTATTCCTCCACAGCTGAAATAGATTCAACCTGATAATATTTGGCGGCGCATTGGTTTACCCAATAACTTGAATCATCCCTTAATTCAGCAATTTCCGCAAATGAATCAAGTGCAGATACCGAAAGATTGTTTCTCCCCATTTCTATTTGATCATTTATTTCCTTATTACGCTTGTCCCATAAAGCTGCTCGATTTTGATAAAAACGTAAGTCAGATTGGCGTACATCTAAGGTCGATAATGGATACATACAAAAAATAAGAATAAGAAATAAGCCAACCATACGAGTTGGCTGATAAATATATAAGAGTTTTTGAAATAAAAAGCCTAAAACCGCTCCCTCCAAACTTATCCCACAAATCAAAACAATTTGTGCTAACATAAGCACTCTTTGTTCAGGATAAGCCATCATCCCATATGCCGTGGGTGCGCAAATGCAAATAATCAGCATTAATGTAATCAAAGCTATAAAAAAGGAGTGTATTAACAAAATTCTGCTTTGAATTTTTAAGCCAGACGGCCGCACAAAACAATATGTAATCAAAACAAACAACCCAAACAAAACACCAAAGGGGAGCCATAAGCCCCTTATTGACAAAACAATGAAATTGATTGCCGATACGGTTGATATCGTTAGAATTGAAAAGAGATTTGATGATTGCTGTAATGTATCCAGCCTTAACGCGTTTCCCGGTGAAACTATCATTACTCCCATCGCCACAGCAGTTCCTATCAAAGTAGATCTAATCAAATATAATCTGCGTTTTCTATGGCCGCTTTTATCTATAAATAACACGAACAATAACGCTATCCCTAATAGTCCTGCTTGCAAAGCCGCATACGATTCTGACAATCCCGCTGAAAAAAAAGATACTATGAACAGAAAAATGTTTATTATTTGAATTTTTTCTCCAATTTTTCTCTGAGAAAATATCATCAGGATCAAATAAAGAAGAATTGGAATGGGAAGAAAATAATGAGAAAGTCCTGCCCGCCAATAGACACTCTGATGGATATTGGGTGCCAGGAATAAAAAAAAGAACAATAGTATCTGTGAAAACAGGATGGATATTGTTTTTGTTTGTTCAATATGGCGTTTGACTAATATTTCGCTAATTATTTTGTATACAATAAAACCAAAGGCAATAATAATTAGAGAAGGAATCATTCTAATCGCATTCTCTCCAAATAACTCACTAAAACCTGTAAACATGAATGCCGAAAAGCGGTTAGATGTGGTGGAATAAAATTCAATTAATCCATGAGTAAAACCATATTCCCTAAGAAAACCCGAGAAACAGTAATCATCCGCCCAATATCGAATTGAAAACCCTTGTATTGCAAAGAAGATGTTTGGAATAAAAAATAAAAAAGAACCAGCAATCAATATGACCGTAGGCAATCCCTGAACCCTATTATCCTTTTGGTGTGTGTGTGCCTTTAAATTCGTTTTCAACTATTGATTATCCCTAGTTATATATGCATTTTTACAATCTTTCAATCATATAACCCAATTATTTCGTTTTTCTTTATTACAACCAGATTCCAGAGCATTAATAGGGAATCTTTAATCAAATGAACTCTGCTATCTAAACGATTATTAACCATCCTGACAGGTAACTTTGAAATAGAAAACGGTTTTTTTTGCCCAATTCGCAAAACTTCCACATCAAAACCGAATCCATCAATTGTGGTTCGTGAAAAAATAAATCGTGCAGCTTCATCGCTGAACCCTTTCAAACCACATTGCGTATCAGTAATTCCACCCGAAACTACTAACCTCACAAAAACACTGTATACATAACCAGCCAATTTTCTAACAGGATGTACATTCACCAATTCGGATTGTGGATTGTTTCTATCACCGATAACAATATCGCTGCCATTCATAATTCTCTTGAAAATTTTCTTAATAACGACTAGGCTGAAAGGAAGATCAGCATCCATGAATATACGTACTTCCCCTGTAGATTGGATCATACCCTGCTTGATCGAATACCCTTTTCCCCGATTTCGTTTACTATTTACTAATTTCAGATTGATCTTTCCGTTGTTTTTTGCAATCAGATTTTCAATAATAGATTTAGTGTTATCTGTACTTCCATCATTTACAATGATTATTTCACTAACGTCAAAATTTTTTTCAAGAAATTCAGAAATAGATTCTACCGTCGATTCAATTAGCAATTCTTCATTAAATGCCGGGATTATTATGGATAGGTTCATCTTATGGGATTAACTTTTTAGCTTATTTGACCATTTTGTGTTTTAAAAAATATTTAGTTTTCCGCACGCAAGTTATATATGATAACGTCTTTTATCTTTTCCGTTTTCAAGAAATTTTCTTCAAAATACTCTCTCAGGAATTCCTGGTTTTCATATTCTTCCTGGTCCGCGATCACAAAATAATCATAACTGGATATCCGATCTAAAAGCTCACCTTCCAGGTCAATTTCATGTCCTGCTAGTTCGCGCAAAGTAATATCGCCCGAGGTTGTCCAGGAAGAGACATGCATCCACCCCCAATATGCAAGGCGATATCCATAATTTGAGAATAGTCCAATCACACGGGAATCATGCCCTAAATATTCTCCTACCATCTCCCATTTTTCAATCTCTTCCGTAAAATTCGACCTACTGAGCTCTGAACGAATCTCCCATGTATTGATTCCGATGAATATTAGTGCAGCACATGTGAACACAGCCTTTGTGATAGTACGATTTCTTTCAGAAGCATTAAAGACCTTACTTAATAAGATTCCAATGCCAATCGAAACTGGTATCATCATCGGTAAATGATAATAATCATGTGTTGTGATGTGATAAGAAAACATAAACCCATACAAAATATACCCGGTTAGATAACCAATCAGCATAAGGAAATACTTTTTCTTTATGAAAAGGGATATTCCAAGAACTGCTGCCAGGACAATAACCATGTCAATCGTATAATCTAATTCCAACATCCATTGTAAATAAAATAATGGATCTATCCAACGGATAGGGAAGAACCGGAAGCTAAATTGCCCGCCAAGAGTTCCAAGGATCACTATTCCATAAAACAAAAATGCCAGATATGGAAGTATTGATAAAATACCAATAATCCAAACTTGGCGTTTCCTAAGAGCATCCTTCAGCCCAAATCTCTGGATGATCACTCCCAATAAAGCTGGAGCAAGGAAAAAAACCGCTGTCGATTTAACATATATTGAAAATCCACATAATAAACCAGACAAAATTGCCCAAAATATGTTTTCCTTTTCCATCCAATTCACAACCGCCCAAATTGCGGCTAACATGGAAGCGATAAGGAGCGGTTCAGGTTGAAAGGCCCTACTGGCCGCGGCAGCATACGGCCACAGCATAAAGAAGATAACAGCGAAAGTTCCAGCAGCAAAATCCGCCATCTTCTCAGTAACAAGAAACAAGAAAAGCCCCGCGATCATCCAGAAAAAGATTGTCCACAACCTGGCAGCCCACAATTGTTCAGATCCAAACAATTGATAGGTTAATGCAGCTAATCGCTCCATTATCTGCGGTTCAATCAACCCTTCAGCCTGCCATTGTTTATATGACATTTCCTGTTTCCATTCAGGTGCATCATCCAGAGTTTGATAATACATACCGCGCGCAATCAATACTGAATGAAGCTGCCGTGTTGGATGAAAATCTAAGGGAGCATCAAAAAGATCTGACACACGGATAATTAAACCGATCATAAACACGAGAATTAACAATGCGTGCCAAAGCCAATGGCTATTTTTCATTTTTCAGTCCAATATATGTTTTTCTAAATCTTTTTATCTTGTTTAAGATAGTCAATTAAATAATCATAACCTCTTTGCTTGATCATTTCTGTTCTTTTGTGAAGATAATTTTCCTTGAGTTTTTCAAGCGGTTTCAGATCACCTAATAAGGAATAAACAATTCGGTTGATTTCTCGAGGGAGAGAACTAATATCAAGTGTAACGCCTTTTATGTAATTTTTGAATGCTTCCCAATTATCTTCACTATCCAATAAGTATCTCGCCTTTAATAAATATGCGCCCGCTTCTATCGATTTCTTGTTCTCCTGAAAAAGCGGCAGGAATTCGGGCTGCTTTTAG
>CBDAFG010000072.1:0-11342 GCA_965195205.1 uncultured Pelolinea sp.
CGATTGATTTCAGCTATTTTGATGGAGGTTAGTGAAGAGTGGGAATATGGCAAGATTTATTTGAGAATGGAGACGGGTTAGAATATTAGTTAATAAAAAAAGGATCTGTGATCAATTTTACAGAAAAGATGACACACAATCGAATGAAACAGAAATATGTTTTCGTATATGAATGTCTATGCATAATGTGCACACTATTGATGTTAAGATTAACTGGAATAATTCATGGAGAAAAACAATATGATTAATTGGAAAAACCCACTATTCTGGATCGGCTTACATCTTGTTGGTGTTCTAATCACATTAAGTATCTATCGCCTGCATACTATAAAGGATAAAGCCCTACAAATGCCCAAAGTTGTTCAGCGGATTTTTACTGTGATTTTCTTTCTATTACCCCCGCTCGTTATGCCGCTGCTCCCTCAACCCCGACTATCTTGGCCTATTATGGTAGGCACAGCTGCAGGCTCAGCATTGCTCGTTACCATGGTGGTCATCCGTGTAAAAGCTTATCGTGAGTTTGGGCGCGATCCCGGATTGCACAATAAAAGCAGCTTGATAACAACGGGTATCTACAGCAAAGTCAGGAATCCTTTATACTTGAGCAACTTGCTCTTGAGTGCAGGATGGGCACTTCTATTTCGTGGTAATTATGCCCTTATGTGTTTGTTCATATGGTTCTTCTCTTATGCACTGCTTATTTTCTTTGAGGAGAGCGAGTTGGTAGAAGAGTATGGTCAAGAATATCAGGCATATAAAACCCAAGTTCCATATCGTTTGATTCCATATTTATTTTAGGGAAGGTGATCATGTTTACCATTGCACTAGCGGGAAATCCAAATACAGGAAAAAGTACTCTCTTCAACGCGTTGACAGGCGCACATCAGCATACAGGAAATTGGCCTGGAAAAACCGTTGAACAAAAGGTGGGAAATTTTAAACACCAGGAACATGAAATTGAGATTGTTGATTTGCCCGGTACTTACAGCTTGACCGCCGTTTCTTCCGAAGAGATTATTACTCGTAATTTTATTGTTGAAGAAAAGCCTGAAGTCACGATTGTGATTGCGGATGCCACGAATCTGGAGAGAAACCTATATCTTATCCTTCAAATTATGGAACTTACAGATAATGTGGTGGTAGCGTTAAACATGATAGATCAACTTTCAAGCAAGGGAATGCTCATCAATATAGACGTCCTCACCAAATATTTTGGCATCCCTTTTGTCCCCATTTCAGCTCTAAAAAAGAAAGGAATAATGGAACTTATGGATGCTGTACTGACTATTCAAAAGGAAAAAAGGAAATTTCATCCGGCCCAAATGATTTTTGATCAGGAAGTGGAAGAACAAATCGCAGTGGTTGAAGCTAGCCTTCAAGCGGTGGATGGTTTTCAATCCCGCTGGTTGGCGATTAAGTTATTGGAAGAAGACACAGAAGTGAGGAGAATGCTGCAGGAGAGTGGTAATGAGAAAGCCATACAGACAGCGCAAGCTGTGATGGTTACAGCTAAAGAAAGACCAGAAATCGCAATCGCAAGCTGTCGGTATAAATTGATATCACGTATTGCAAAGAAAGCTATCTCTTATGGTAAAAAAACAACTAGTATCACTGAGAAGATCGATAACATCGTTACCCATAAGATTTTTGGAATCCCAATACTTCTTTTAATCTCTTGCTTTACCTTGGGAGCTATTTACAATGTCGCAGGGCCAATAGGAGGATTCTTTGAAATACTCTTTGATAAATTGATAGCTCTGGTTTCCTCTAGTTTAGTTGAGGCACCCTGGTGGCTCAGCGGCATGCTGGTGGAAGGTGTATTGGTAGGTATTAAACAGCTATTTGTGTTCATGTTCGGAGTATTATTTGTTTTCTTTTTCATTTATGGCATTTTGGAGGATGTAGGGTATCTTGCCAGGGGCGCTTTTGTCATAGATCGTATCATGCGCTGCTTAGGGTTACCCGGCAAGGCGTTTCTGACAATCTTTGCTGGGTTTGGGTGCAGCATTCCAGGGATCATGGGAACTCGAATTATTGATGATGAAAATGATCGAATCACCACGGCGGTGGTGGTTCCTTTTATCCCTTGCGCTGCACGGATTGCCGTGATCACAGCTATTGTACCCATATTCTTTGGTTTTGGGTTGAAAGCCGCACTAGTCACAATAGGAATCTTTGGCCTCAGCTTCCTTTCGATAGCGCTTATTGCAAGTTTATTAAAGAAGACAGTTTTTAAAGGCGAACAATCTACATTAGTCATGGAACTCCCAGACTATCACTTACCTTTGCTTTCGAATGTTTTGCGGACAGCCTGGAACCGGACATACAGTGCAATGTCAAAGGCTCTTATGATCTTTATACCATTCTCTATTTTAATTTGGTTTTTATTTAATTTCCCTGCGGGAGGAGTGGCTGAAGCTTCTTGGGGAATGCAAGTCGGACACTACCTTGACCCAATTGGTGCAGTAATTGGGCTTTCCGGAAAAGATATGGCGGGATTTTTGTTTTCATATCCCGCAAAAGAACTTTCCTTGCTTTATTTGGGATTGTCGTATGGTGTCGGCGGAGAAGAAGGTGTTCTTAATGTTATAGGAGATATTTGGTCTTCATTACAAGCTATTTCTTATCTTGCGTTTTTAACACTTTATGCCCCATGTTTGGCTACAGTAGCTTCAATGCTCAAAGAGATTGGACTAAAGTGGACAGTTTTTAACTTCCTGGTTTCATTGTGCGCAGGCTTTTTATTTTCCGGGTTAATATATTGGGGTGGGATGCTTTTTGTAGGATAACTATTCATTGTGTTTGTTTCATTTATGAGCAATAGGAAAAGAGAAAGATGAACGACAAAAAATTTATATCAAACTATCACCGGATTGCAATGGAAGATGCCCTAAAAGAGATTTATTCCTTGCAAGAACAGAAAAACGGTTTTTGGGAGCTCGGTGATCTAGCGGATGTAGTAGGTGTTGCAAAAGTAAATACACAAGATATTGCCAAGATGCTAGTAGATATCGGATGGGCAAAAAAAGAGAGCCAAGACCAATATCGTCTTACACAGCTCGGTAATGAACGCGCGGTGGAGTTGATTCGGGCACATCGTTTGTGGGAGCAATACCTGGCAACGCACAAAGGTCTTCCATTAGAAGCGCTACATGCTGAGGCCCACCAGCGTGAGCATAATATGTCGACTGAAGAAATTACAGCATTAGATGATGCCCTGGGTCATCCTGTTTGGGATCCACATGGGCATGCTATCCCTGATGAAGGCGTAATGGTTCTCCCCAAGGCGGGTAATGTTTTATCGAACACCTGTGTCCCGGGAAGCGTCTTACGGGTGGTTGCTGTGGATGATCATCCTGAAGAGTTGTTAGCACAGTTTGTTGTACTGGGCATAATACCTGAGGCCGAGTTGACAATTGTGAAATTAAACCCACACGATTTAGAGATCAAGGTTGGAGACCGAATTTTCCCATTAGCATTTTCTGCTGCACAACATATTTTTGTGGTTCCCGTTACAGAATCGCCCGTTCCATTGGGGCAACTGGAAATTGGACAAAGTGCTCAAATTTTAGAATTACGAGGAAAAGGCAAACTTCAACGTCGACTGCTGTCTATGGGTTTTGTTCCAGGGGCAATTGTTTCGATTATTCGCCAAGCGCCATTTGGTGACCCAGTTCAATATCGGATCAAAAAATCCAATATTGCTTTAAGACGCAAGGAAGCGAATGTTGTGTTAGTCAAGCAATAAAAAATATGGCGTGCAGGGAGAATTATTAATCTCTGTATGCCACCAAAAAGGAAGTTTTGCGATGAAGTTATTGGAAATCAAAGATTTGCATGTTGCAGTCGACCAGAATAAGATCTTGCATGGGATTAATCTTGAAATTGAAGAAGGCGAGGTTCATGCTTTATTGGGGCCTAATGGTAGTGGAAAAACTTCTCTATTGAAAACTATTATGGGTTTCCCTGCATATGAAGTTACTCAAGGCGATATTTTATTTGAAGGTAAGAGTATTCTGGGACTTGAATTAAATGAGCGTTCCTGTCTGGGAATTGGAATATCATTACAGCGGCCGCCTACCATTGCAGGTGTAAAATTGGATCAATTGCTCCGGTATGAATTTGAACATGCTTCACAAAAAACCATGTGCTTCGAGGACGTTGTAAAGATGACAAAAGTCGATTCTTTTCTTGATCGGGATACCAATGATGGTTTGTCTGGGGGGGAGATCAAGCGTTCGGAATTGGTTCAACTTTTTGCAATGCAACCCCGTTTCGCCATGATGGATGAACCGGATTCAGGAGTAGATATTGAGGCATTGAAGACGATAGGATCCGTCGTAAAACAGCTTTTTTCTTTAGATACATATTGTCCGACCTTTCGGCGGACCGGATTAATCATTACGCATAACGGTCAAATCATGAATTATGTGCATCCTGATAAAGGACATGTGATTGTGAACGGGGTGTTGGTTGGTTCTGGAAATCCAGGTCTTATTTATGAGGAAATAAGCCAATTTGGTTATATGAATTGTATAAATTGTCTTGAAAATTTAGAAAGATAATAAGAATGAATAAAAACAACTTTCCAAAAGAAAAAAACAAAAATCAAGAATGGCTGCTATCCTTACAAACCAATAAACCGGAAAATGAGCGCCATGGTGAACTCGTCGAATTATCGCCTGCGGATATAAAAGCATTGCTGGATGTTGGTGTTGTGATAGATAATGGCAATCGTGCAGGAACGTATATTTTGAGGGATTATCAGTATCGCGTGAATCCCATTCCGGTGGGTGGTTTGGAAGTGCTGCCAATTAATTCCGCTCTGAAAAAATACGATTGGCTGCGAGAAAAGTACTATAGTAAACTGATCAAACCGGATCAGGATGAGGTAACAGCGTTTTGTGCTGAACAAGAAACTCCTTCCGGGTATTTTATCCATGTTGGTAAAGGGGTAAAGATTGCAAACGCCTTTCAAGCCGGTTTTTGTATAGCATCTTCACAAATGGTGCAGGCGGTGCACAATATTGTCATTTTGGAAGAGGATGCTGAATTACACCTGATCACAGGCTGTGCAGCTGAAACAGATGTTGGTTTATGCATGCATTTTGCAGTAAGTGAACATTTTGTTGGAAAAAATGCCAGGTTTACAAATACAATGGTTCATAGTTGGAGCGAAAATGTATCGGTGCGGCCACGCGCGGGGACGGTTGTAGATGATGGGGGTATATTTAACAGCTATTACATTTGTATGCGGCCAGCCCGAGATATGGAAAGCAATCCGGTGACCTGGTTGAATGGTAAAAACGCAAGCGCGAAATATCATACGGTCATCTTCGGTTCTCGAGGATCGGATATCCAGACCGGCGGTGAAATCTATTTGAATGGCGAAAATTCCAGCGCAGAGCTCGCTCACCGGGCAGTGTGCACAGGCGGCAAAATAAATCAGGAGGGTCTGTTAATAGGAAATGCGAAAAATTGCCACGCTCATGTTGATTGTGCCGGGATGCTTTTAGATCCAGGAGATGAAGGATATATTATTTCAGTCCCGGGGTTGAAGGCTTTGCATCCAGAAGCTCGTATGAGCCACGAGGCAAGTATTGGAAAAATCGCACCAGAACAGGTTGAATATTTAATGTGCCGCGGGATGGATGAGAGTGAAGCCATTTCTATGATTATTCGTGGTTTTTTTGATGCTGATTTTGAATGTCTTGGTTCTGAATTGGATGCTCGCATTGCCGAGATCGCAGAGTTGGCGGGGCATGGAGAAGATCGTTAATGCTTTACAGGATCGGGGCAGTGAGGCAAACACGACCATAATTAGCATTTGGCAAAGGAAAGATTTAAAAGTAGTATATAGATGTCTCTAAAATGCATGTTACGCGTGCTATCATGGCAGCAGCGGCTGCGTTTAGCTTGGCATATTAATAATATTTTGGAGGGGGAGAAGTTTTTCATTTGGTAGGATTAATTTTTTTTGTGATTTACCTGTTTATATTCTTGCGAATGTTGTTCCGTTCGTTATTTAAGATGAAGAAAATTTCTACTGATCTTTCTATTTCATAACCTTGTTTTATTACGTTGATATCAAAGGCAAATGGGTTTTATGTCAATAATTCCATGTTTTTCGGCCCATAGGTGCAAAGGGGCTTTGAGATACTGGAGGAAATCTGACTTTGTCAATGTAACATTATTCTCCATACATGTATCATATATCAAACCAATCAGATTAGATAAAAATGTGGGTAGGGTGTTTGAAAAAAAATACAGAAACGATCAGGAGCAATGAAAAAAACGTGAACCAGTCACGTCAATATGATTTGGCAAAGAGTAGATTAACTGGATGAAAAATAAAATCGATTTTCTCTCTCGCGTATAGGATAAACTCGGGCTTTTATTATACGAATGAAGATAAACTGAACTCAAAGATAGATAGTTTATATTCATGGCTTTTTTTCTAATTGTGTCTACTTTTTGCTGGTACTATTTTAGGGGAGCCTTACCAACGTTGACAGCCCCCAAATTTAGTGCCACTCGTAAATAGACACTATCTTAAACTTGTTACCGTTGAGTTCGAAACTACTTTGGTTGCTTGCGCTACCATGATGATTTTTGCGGAGATAGAATCCAGCGCTTGCTGAATCATCCTGGAGGGGCTGGATGAGCAAGCGCTGGTCATGGTCAGTTTGTAGAAAACAGAAATAGAGGTTTCTACAATTCACATAATAGATATCCCTGGTTTTCTATGGGTCAACCCCAAATGGAGAGATGGTGGCAGAGTTGTTGCCCTCGTTACTTTCATCCACTGAGTTATTGACGTCAACATTTACAATCGTTGTCTTGTTGTGCGGATACCAGCTGTTGTATGTGAAATCACATTCTATCAGTATGGTGTTGCCTGCTGCCAGTCCACCTACATTCCAAAAGCAGCTTGGATTAGTAAATGTGTCTAATCCATACCACTGTACCTTGAATGCGCCGGCGTTGGTCCCGCCCTGGTTTTTCACCTTGACGCGTGTGTGCATACTGACGTGAGATGTTGGGGTGGCCGGAATGAGGGTAAATTCTGTTACTATCAGGTCCGCTTTTGAAGGGGGAGGAGGTGCCGCGGGTTCAATCACTTCAATTTCAACCCAGATGTTATGGACAAAGTACTGTCCTTCATCATCAGCGACCTTCCAGAATCCCTTATAAGTTCCTCCGGAACCAGGGGCTTTCAGGTCTACGCTGATATCAACCTGCTCGCCGGGCGCCACGGACTGGGTAAGGTTCTTGTTAGCAGGGCCTGACAGATGGTCGCCATCGACAAACACCAGTTTGTAGTTGGTATTCCAGGTGCACGTGCCATCATTCTTCAAGCGCCAAGTCTTAGTGAAGTTCTCATTCGGGGCAAAATCGGTGCCATCTTCTACTGTTTCGCTTATGAATTTCGCATGGTTGCAGGGATCGGGCGTTTTTGTGGGCGGACCTTCTGGAGTATCTGAAGGAGCGGTTGTGATCGTGGGTATTATTACCTCATCCACATCATCCTCTTCGACCACTAGTGCTTCCATTGTCTGCGCGACTGCGGTTTGAAGTTTCTCCTGTTCACTCAGGTCTCCTGACAACGAGCATGCAATTATCACAATCATAACTGCTGTCCAGGCACAAGCTAATCTTAGTTTATTATTCATTTTGTTCCTCCTTGATGTATTAAAGAATACTACTTATATTTTGATTATATATGAAATCGCAGGGTAAAAAAAAGGTACTTTAAATGCCAACCCTATTATTGGATGATAAGCATATACTCAAGTTCGTAATTCCCGAGTTGGAGTTATCTAACACAGGCATTGTTTTAGAAGGTCCTACCTGAGGGAATAACAAGAATCTAACTCATATTCACTACCTTAAAATCGTTCCGTGTTGGGTTGGTTAATTTAATCCTAATTTAAAAATATCGATGTATTTATTGCCAGTTCATTGTTTTAATTTTTGAATTAGAAACTTAAAATCCTGGTCGATATATCTGTGTTTAATTTTCTTGACATCAAATTTAAACATTCTAAAGGTTATTTGAAAAAAGAACCCTATCATTAAGGACATGATCAGTGTTCCCCAACCTACAGGTCCACCCAGAAAATACCCGATGGTCAGTGCGGTGACTTCTATCAAACCTCTGACCAATCCCACAGGTTTATTGGTGCGTTTGGTCAATGCGATCATCAAGCCATCCCGGGCACCGGCCCCTAATTTGGCACCTATATAGAAATATGCTGCCAGGCTGATCGAGAACATGCCGATGAAAATCATCAGGTAGCTCAGGTAAGTGTTTTCGAAAACTGGGACAAGGTTATTCTTTGAAATTAGATCAATAAACATACCAATAAAGATGACGTTTCCTATGGTCCCCCAACCGATTTTCTCGCCGAGGATGAAATCCAAAAGGACGATCACTGCACCGACTATTTGTACTACAGTACCAAAGGTAATATTAAATTGAGAAGACAGGCCTTGATGGAAGACACCCCACGGGTCAAGACCCTGCTGGGCGTTGATGGTCATTACAATGCCAAGCGCGTATAAGAAATACCCGATCATTAATCTTGGGATTTTTAATAAAATATTCTTCATAATCTGTTTCCTTCTCGGTCCTGATGCTCATCTCTTGGAAAATGGTTGAACAAGGATTTATAACTAATAAAGACAAATTGGTCAACTAATCCTTTGAATTCCTGGGTAGAATATGTGTTTAATGGCTGTTTTCTCGTTCTAAAAATGTTATTTTGTTTATCTCTTTAACTTTTGAATTAGAAGTGCAAAATCCTGATCGATATACTTATGTTTCACTTTTTTAACATCAAACTTAAACGTTCTAAATGTTATTTGAAAAAAGAATCCCAGTCCCAAGGACATGATCAGAGTACCCCAACCCACAGATCCACCCAGGAGATATCCTGCCATCAATACTGTGATTTCTATTGAGTTCTTGATCAACCCCACTGGTTTATTGGCGCGCTTTGTCAGCGCGATCATCAAGCCATCCCGGGGTCCGGCTCCTAACTGGGCACTCAAATAGAAATATGCGCCCAAGCTAATCGTGAACATGCCGATGAATATCATCAGAAAGCTCAGGGTTGTATTTTCAGATACCGGAACAAGACGGCTGTCGGTTATCAAATCAATAAACAAGCCAATGAAGATAACATTTGTGATGGTTCCCCAGCCAATTCTTTCGCCGAGAATGAAATCTAAAATAATAATCGCAATGCCAACGATCTGTATTGCATTTCCTAATGTGATATTCATTTGGAAGGATAATCCCTGGTGGAAAACATGCCACGGCGCGAGCCCTTCCTGCGCATTGATGGATATTACTATGCCTAACGCGTATAAGAATAATCCGATCATTAATCTTGAAAAGATTAGAAGAATATTTTTCAAGACCTGATCCTTTTAGGTATCAATGTATGTGTGTTGGAAATAATTACTCAGGGATCAGGAAGTACCGCTAATGGAATCAAGCAGCTGATTGATCATCTTCACGCCGCCTGAAGTTACCGCCTCGGCAAGTTTTTGCCCATAACTCTGACTGGCGCGGCGCGGGTAGCGCCGGCGGATGTATTTTGGAATGCCGGACATATTTAACTCGATGGTCTCAGGTGCGCTGCTCATGTCTACTAAATCGGGATAATAGTGAAGCATCATAGAGGTTTCCCATTCAGCCGCATGATCTAAGGCATAAGGCTAGGTCTTATCCACAGTGTCTAATTCCTGTATCTTATCTTTTGTAAAACTATATGCGGAAAGCATGATCATTTCAATTGTTTTTAATCTAGATATAGCAGAACGAATAGCTTTAAAATGTTCGGCCTCCCCGTGTCCAGTAAACAACACCGCTTTTTTGAATCCCATTTTGGCATAACCCTGACCGAGATCAGCCAGCAAACCTGTTAAGGTTTCGATATGGATCGTATCCACTGTGCCAAAAAACCCCTTTTCAGGGTCCAGGTTTCTGCTTATACCGCATGAAAGAAGAGGTGCGACCACACAGCCGGTCTGTACGGAAACATCGTCGCAGGTGGCCTGGCTCAGCAGGCTGTCGACACCCAGGGGCAGATGATTCGAGTGCCACTCCGTCGTACCAATTGGTATCAGGATAAGCGGTTTCTCCGGAAGCGATTTCCTTTAATTCAAGAGGTTTTAATTCTGCGAGATGGAGAGGTTGCATAAAAATATAATCCTTTTAAAAAATGCTGCTTGATTATATCGGACTTTTAGTTTTTAAAGTGACTCGACCAGATGGCAGAATTCTTGACAACTTTCTACCAGAGATTCGCCATGATGCAGGCCACCGCCCATTAGATATACTGTATTGCGCCCATAAACGCTCAGCATCTCTGGGATCTTTTCGAGTGTTGCTCCTCCGCCTGGAGATGGAAAATTTGTTTTTATGTGTCCCATCTTAACCTGTGTCCCTTTGATCACTTCAATGCAGTTCTCTTTAGTGGCTGGGAAACGCCCCAGGAAATTTGGAAATACGGTTAAATCACCACCTGCTAAACGTACCAACTGACCATACATACTGAAAAAGGAAAACCCAGACCGCTGGTTGGTCAAATAGGTACCATAAAAAGATGGGTGACTCAGGATCGGCAACCCTAGATTCTCATCCTCCGCTAAATAACGCATCATGTCCCATCCGATCAGAGCTGGGATGACCATAAAACCGCCCGCACCCACTTTTTTTGCATAGTAAGCTTTTTCAATTAATTCATCAGCATGGCCATTGATATTGGCCATATATAAGCAGGGTTTTCCGCTTTTCTGGCTAGCTTCCTGAACTGCTTCCGCGCATTGTGCTACTCTGTCTTTGAATGGTGAAAAAGTTTGATTGCTTAGCCCGTGGTCATCTTTGACTATATCCATTCCACCAATAGCGCAGTCATAAGCCATCTGAGCAAATTCTCTACTGGAGAGACCCATAGGTTTGATTGCAGTTGCCAGTAAGGCTCTAGAGGGGATGTTTAGCAGTTTACGCAGACCGTTAATGCCATAACGTGCACCTTTGAAGTGACTAAGAAAGCTATCTGGCAGGTCGAAGCGTTCTACTTTGATGTTAGGTATCATGCTGATATTTCCATACACTACATTAAGAAATTGCAAAAGTTCAAACGAGGTGATCTCAATGGCATAGCTGATCACGGCCTGGTAGTGGTCGTCATCAAGGTGCTGAAAATTTACTATCTGACCTAGTACGTAATCGCGAATATCGCCTTCGCTGATCAACACTTCGGGGAATTCTGCTGTTTCTTCCACGCAAATTGCACTGGCGATCTGTCTTGCTTCTGTTTCACAGCCCC
>CBDAFG010000073.1:0-64691 GCA_965195205.1 uncultured Pelolinea sp.
CACTCTGCCAGAGGATGTTGAAATGGTCATGCCTGGCGATAACGTCAACATGGTTGTTGAACTGATCATCCCCGTTGCCCTTGAACAAGGCTCTGACTTTGCTATTCGTGAAGGCGGCCTCACTGTTGGCGCTGGTAGAATTACTGATATTATTGAATAAAGGACCGTTAAGAACGGTACTGAGGTAAATTTAGCATGGCTTCAAAAAAAGGTGTACGACCGGTTATCACTTTAGCGTGCGAGGAATGTAAAGAGCGCAACTACACAACCGAAAAAAATCGGCGCAATGATCCCGGCCGGATAGAAATAAAAAAGTATTGCTCACGTTGCAAAAAGCATACTTTGCACAAGGAGACGAAGTAAATTCGGAGATTTAAGTGCGGGTGCATTTAGTTTTTCGTCGCATCCGCACAGCAAAATAGGCCAGTAGCTCAATTGGCAGAGCGCCTGTCTCCAAAACAGGAGGCTGTGGGTTCGATTCCTTCCTGGCCTGCTTATGAAAGAATAGCGACGCCACAAAACTCGGCGTCGTTTTAAACATGACTGGGAGATAAAAATGTCTAACACTAAGAAAAATACTGGAAAAAAACCAAACGCAATCACCAAATGGTGGCGTGAAACCATTGGTGAATTGCGCAAAGTAACCTGGCCAACGCCTATGGAAGCCTGGAAACTTACCAAAATCGTTGTAGTAGTAATGATCGCAATGAGTGCTATTCTGGGCATTTTAGATTTTGCATTCACACGGCTAATTACCTGGGTCCTATCCTAATAGTTTTGTTTCGGATAAAACTTATCCGATAGAGGTTAAAAATGGTTAACGAAGAATTAAATGAATTGGAAGAAAATCAACTGCAAGAAGAATCTGCGGAATCTCTTCCCATAGAAACTGATTCTACCGATACGCCTGAGCCCAAAGACGATTCGACAAGTTCCCCTTCTGCAGAAGAAATTATTGCCGCCGCGCAAAAGAAATCTTCAGAAGAAGATGACGGTCGAGCTTGGTATGTCATCCACTGCTATTCTGGGTATGAAAATAAAGTGCGTCACAATCTTGAACAACGCATCGAAACCATGGGTATGAAAGACATGATTTTCGATGTAGTTATTCCAACTCAGGAAGAAGTTGAAGTTAAAGACGGAAAACGCCGCTCAATTGAACGGCATGTATTTCCAGGGTATGTACTGGTTAATTTGATCCTTACTGAAGAATCATGGTACGTTGTCAGGAACACCCCTGGTGTCACTGGTTTTGTAGGTATGGGCAATGATCCAACACCTTTGCGTACCGAAGAAGTCACACAAATATTAAAGCGAATGGAAGCAGAAGCCCCGCACATCAAGGTGTCATTTAAAATGGGCGAACGCGTCCATATCATCAATGGGCCATTCAATGATTTCAGAGGTACAGTATCAGAAATTGACGTTGAACATGCGAAGGTTACTGTTATGGTAAACTTCTTCGGTCGAGAAACGCCTGTAGAATTAGATTTCCTTCAGGTAGAAAGATCATGAACAACCTCCAAGTTTGGAGGATTGTGGGAGGTGACCCAATTCACCCGCTAAAACCACTTGAGGAGTAAATAAATGGCAAAGAAAGTAATAGCAATAGTAAAACTGAACGTCCCCGCTGGAAAAGCAAATCCGGCACCCCCAATCGGTCCTGCTTTAGCAGGTCACGGGATCAACATTATGCAATTCTGCAAAGAGTATAATGCCCGCACACAAAGCAAAATCGGTGACATTATTCCCGCAGAAATCACTGTCTTTAAAGATGGTTCATTTACATTCATCCTTAAATCTCCACCCACTGCCGAGTTGTTGAAGAAAGCAGCCGGTGTTGAAAAAGGGTCTGACATGCCCAACCGCACAAAAGTTGGTACAGTCACAAGAGATCAACTTCGTGAAATAGCTGAAATAAAAATAAAAGACATGAATGCTATCGATATCGAAGGCGCAATGCGCCAGATCGAAGGCACCGCCCGGAATATGGGCATTGACATAGAAATATAATCACTTCGTGGGAGGGTATTTATTACCCGCCACTACCACAAAGGAGTAGTAATGGGAAAACACGGAAAGAAATATCTAGAAGCAAAAGCTAAGGTTGACCAGGAAAAATTATACGCACCTGAAAAAGCGATTGAACTTGTAAAAGAAACATCATTTACAAATTTTGATTCAACCATCGAAGTACATATGCGCATGGGTTTAGACCCACGGCAAGCAGACCAGCAGCTCAGAGATGTTGTTGTTCTTCCAAATGGATTAGGGAAAACTGTCAGCGTATTAGTCTTCGCACAAGGGGAAGGCGCGGCTGCCGCAAAAGCGGCTGGCGCCGACATTGTGGCAGATGATGATGAGTGGATCAAGAAGATCCAAAACGGTTTTACTGATTTTGATGTGGCAATTTCTACACCAGATATGATGGGAAAAGCCGGAAAACTTGGTCGTGTACTAGGTCCGCACGGTCTTATGCCCAACCCCAAAGCAGGTACAGTCGTCCCCGCAGAGGACCTTCCGCGTGCAATCAAAGAAGCGAAAGCAGGGCGCATAGAATTCCGTCTGGATAAAACAGCGAATATCCATGTTCCAATCGGTAAAGCGTCCTTTTCTGCCAAGAAATTAACAGAAAATTTAGCGACATTAATGGCGGCAATCAAGAAAGCTCGTCCAGCAGCCGCAAAAGGCAGCTACGTTAAGAAAGTTTCCCTTACTTCCACAATGGGTCCTGGCATTAAAGTTGATCCATACCAAGCTTTGTCTATGGAGATATCCTAATAAGCGTGATATAATCTTGATGAAATTTTCACCAAAGAAAGCCGGTGCCTAAATAGCATAATTTCCTGCTCAGGTGGAGACGATTGAATACTATAAGAAGTAACCGATAGTCTTTGCTTGAACGGAAAACGGCAAAGACTATTTTTAATGAAAGGAGGTAAACCCATTGGCGTTTACTAAACAAGAAAAAAAAGAACTGATTGCTGGTTATGAGAAATGGCTGAAAGATAGTAAAGCAGTCTATGTGATGTCCTATCACAAAATGTCCGTAAAAACCATTCAAGAGCTGCGCTCGGAAGCCCGAGAAATCGGAGGCGAGCTGCATGTTGTCAAGAACACGTTGATGAATCTTGCTTTAAGCAATGTAAACTTTGAGAACAAAGGCATATTTGATGAAGCCTCAGTTGTTGCATTTGCATTCGAAGATGCACCATCTCTCGCTAAGATCATTAATGAAGCCAGCTCAACGGATGTCTTCGCGATAAAAGGTGGTTTCATGGACGGTGCACCTATCGAAATAGACCAGATAAAAGTCCTCGCTAAACTACCCCCAATGCCACAAATGCGCGCTCAACTGCTCGCGCTTATTCAAACACCAGCAACACAATTGGTTCGCACAATTACCGAACCTGCCCGTCAGGTTGCGGCTGTGGTCAAAGCTTATTCAGAGAAAACCCCAGCACCCGCTGCTGGTTAAATCTTAATTCATAAATAAAATAGGAGATTGTTAGAAATGGCAGATATTAAAAAATTAGCTGAAGAACTCAGCAAACTTACAGTTTTAGAAGCATCCGAGTTAGTGAAAAGTTTAGAGGAAGAATGGGGCGTTTCCGCTGCTGCGCCAGTTGCTGTTGCAGCTGCTGCCCCGGGCGCCGGTGCTGAAGCGGTTGAGGAAAAAACCGAATTCGACGTTGTCATCAAGGAAACTGGCCCAAAGAAGATCGATGTAATCAAGGCAATCCGCCAGTTAACCAGTCTTGGATTGGTTGACGCAAAGAATATGGCAGAGACTGCTGGTGCTAAAGTGCTCACTCAGGTAGGAAAAGAAGCCGCAAATGACGCCAAAGAAAAGCTCGAAGCAGCTGGCGCAGTCGTTGAGCTTGCCTGAAAATAAACTTGATATAACTATAACCGTTGACTAATCAGGTCAACGGTTTTTATTTCCTAACAGCCCAAATCAATATCTTTCCAGATTCCCCCATCATTAATAGAGCTTTCCCATCTGAGCTAAAAACGAGATCAATGATCTCCTCATCCGCTGCTCGAAATACGTAAACTGCCGATCCCTCTTCAGGATCGATCAAATATACATTGCCGGATGTATCAGAAACAGCCCACAAATCTTCTTTTTGGTTAGCTGAGATAGAGGATATTATTTTTGTCCGTAATCCATCAATATCATACCGTTTGATAACCTTTCCCAAACTCGTATCGACTCTTTCAATATATGAATTTTTTGCTCCATCAAGGCTTTGAACGAAATAAATCAGTTCACTCCCTCCGAAAAGAAAAGCCGGTTTTATTGGTAGGAAAACCGCCCGATAGGTTCTCATCTTTTTAAGTGTGCCGGTTTCATCGTTAAATATGTATAATGCTTTCTCCTCTTTATTTATAAAAGCAGCGGTGCTGTTTTGGTGTGAGTAAATTAATCCCTCCAAATCAATCTGTTCATGTAGAATCTCGTGGTTAGTAAAATCCATGATCAGACAAGTATCCTCCCTTAGATTCCGATCCAAACAAAAAAAGCCTGTTCCAGTTTCTTGGATATAATCAAGCAGCCTGAATTGCCATGAATTACCCGGTTCACTTATGGGATATTTTATCTCGGCTAATAGTGTATCCTTTCCCAAAGACGAATTAATTACTTCTACTCCGATATCTTTCTTGTTAACGGTTACAGTGGTATTGTCCTGAAAAGACAATGTGCTGCCGCATTCAATCGTAAAATCATTCATGTGAATTTGGCAACTGCCAGAGTACGGAAGAATCTGTTGATTCCTATAATCAACAACTTGTGGAGTGAACGCGATTGTGTTCTCATCAATTATTTGAAATCCCGCGAAATAATTTGGATGTGTCCACCATGCTGATTCTCCACTCAGGAGAGCAATTTCATAATCTATGATTTCACCATCATCTCCTATTATTACTCCATCTAAATTACGCATCACTGCTGAATTCCTGTCAATCATCAGACCATTTGAAATATCATAAACTTCCAGATGCGTACTGATAGATTTCCTTTTATACACTATAGATTCATCCCTTAACAAAACAGCTAATTTGCTACCATCAGGAGAAAATTCCATTGGACAGGGGTTTTCCCATCCACACCCTTCAACTTCTATTACCCCTAGTTCAACCCCGTTTTCTTTACTTATAACGGATATAGAATTATTTTTTATTACTCCAAACTGAAGGTCACCTTTATTAAAAGCATCCTTTACTGCTTTCGAATAGGGAGCAATCTCCCTCCAATTCTCCGTTGACCAAAAGCGAAATGCGGTATGAAAACCATCACCGTTTATATCAAATCGCGATGGATCAAAAGTTTGAAGTATTTTTCCATCTGAAGAAAAGCCCAGGTTAGGGAAAGTATAAAAATGGCCATTAGGAGATTCGTTTTTCCCATCCCATTCATAAACGGTTGAGTTCTTTTTAATATCTACCACTCGAAAATAACTGTCAACACCCGCCGCGGAGAACCTCATCCCGCTTTCTGCCAGAAACATCCCATCCGGAGACACAGCTATTTGTGGTACATCCGTACCACAAATAGCTGTGTCCAATATATGATTATTTATATATGGTTCTTCATACACAATGCCGCCACCAACCTGCCAAACCTGGACCGCCTTGTTTGTTGTGATTGCTATAAAAGAGCCGTCATAATTAAGCTGAAAATATCTGTCCATTCCAAAATTACAATCAGGAAACGTACCATCCATCTGCATTAAAACACTGCCGGAATCCAGGTCAATTATTCTTATCCCAGAAAGGTTCCCCACAGCCGCGATTCGCCCATTAGAAGCTATGTGAACGACCTCAGGGAAAAATGGATGGATTGTTTTTTGTAATACCAAATCAGTCACATTATCAATGGAAATCACAGGATAATCCCGCCCCCTTACACTATCTTCCGTGAAAACCACTTCTGGTGTCAGTGTAGTGGTCTTTTCCGGGGAAGTGGTTTTTGTTGTAGCGGCTATACCACCCTTTGCGCTGCTTATAGTGGCTTCTTCCACGCTGTTTTCCTTCATCCTCGTACACGAATTTAAACATATTATTATCAGCACGAGAACCAATATAGAAATATATCTTCCTGATTTCTTATGTAGATTTTTCATAAATGAATATCACGATTATATCCAAATTAGGGATTTCAAAGGGTAATTTGCCCTTTCTTAAATTGAAAATTGAAATAATCGGGAACATTGTATTACCTAAGAATGATAACTGACACTACCAGAAACACTTTTTCCCCTATAAAATTATTATAAATATCAACCTGAGTTTGTTCGATTTTTTTTACAGGAGTTTCCATATGCCCTTAAAAGGAACCATAATAATCGATGAGAATCTTTGCAAAGCATGCGAATTATGTGTTGAGGCTTGCCCGCAGCATGTCATCGCATTAGATGATGAAAAGATCACACCACGCGGATTTCATCCTGCGTATCTAGCAGAAGACGGTTGTACCGGCTGCGGCATCTGCGCTCTCGTGTGTCCGGAAGCTGCCATCACCGTATATCGTGAAAAACCCGTAAAAAAATAGGAGCGTATTATGACACGTGAATTCTGGAAAGGGAACGACGCATTCGCTGAAGCAGCTGTGAGAGCAGGACTACAAGCATATTTTGGATATCCCATCACCCCCCAAACTGAGGCATTGGAATATATGTCTCACCGCATGCCCGAGTTGGGACGTCCCTTTTTACAAGCAGAAAGCGAACTTGGGGCAATTAATATGGTATATGGCGCAGCTTGCACCGGCGCGCGGGTGATGACATCCACATCCGGTCCCGGAACAAGCTTGATGATGGAAGGGTTATCATATATTGCCACCACCGAAGTTCCAATGGTATTAGTAGATGTGGTTCGGGGTGGTCCCGGGCTTGGGAATATTGCCCCCTCTCAGCAAGATTACAACCAGATGGTACACGGCGGCGGACATGGTGATTACCACCAGATAGTCCTCGCGCCAGCAAGCGTACAAGAAACCGTGGACATTACATACAACATGTTTGATCTCGCGGAAAAGTATCTAACTATTGGTGTTGTTATGATCGACGGCAGCATCGGGCAGATGATGGAACCCGCGGAGATGCCGCCAATGCTGGAGATCAGAAAAGATATTCCCGATTGGGCAGTACGCGGCGGGAAAGACCGCAGAGTTAAAACTTCTATCTATTTTGCGGCAGAAGATATGGAAAAAACAAACTTACGAATGATGAGACGGTGGCAGCAGATCGAAAAAAATGAAGTTCGATACAAAGAATATTTCATGGATGGCGCGAAAATAGCAGTCGTTGGATATGGTTCTGCTGGCCGCATTGCTCTTTCCGCTGTTCGGACAGCCCGCAGCCAGGGTATACCGGTTGGCTTAATCAGGCCGATCAGCCTGAGCCCTTTCCCTAAACAACTTATCCGTGAAATTGCAGAACAGGTAGATAGCATCTTGGTTGTTGAAATGAACACTGGGATGATGCTTGATGACGTATTAAGCACAGTGCAGAGTAAAACCCATGTAGAATTCTACGGGCGGTCTGGGGGAGTGATTCCTTTCCCAGGTGAGATCCTCAAGGAAATTGAACGAATCTCAAAGGAGCCCCTAAAAAATGGTAGGCACCCGCGTGATTTGTGGTTGGAACGAATGGAAAGTATTTCGGTGTAGAGGAGTAAAAATGGCTACTGTAGACATAAAGAACATGGAAGTTGTTTATGAACGTCCCAAGACATTGATAAATAAAATTACCAGTTACTGTCCAGGCTGTACACACGGCACTGCCCATCGGCTGGTAGCAGAAGTAATTGACGAAATGGGATTATCCGATACAACAATCGGCGTGGCATCCGTTGGCTGTTCTGCCTTTTCTTATGAATATTTTAATTTTGATTTTGTCGCAGCTCCCCACGGTCGCGCACCTGCCATGGCTACAGGAGTTAAACGAGTTAGGCCTGACCGAATTGTATTTACCTATCAGGGGGATGGGGACATGATTTCGATTGGAACTGGTGAAATCGTCGCGGCTGCTGCCCGTGGTGAAAACATCACCGTGATCTTTATCAATAATGCGAATTACGGTATGACCGGCGGACAAATGGCCCCAACTACCCTGCCAGGCATGAAAACAACCTCATCTCCTCATGGAAGAGATGTGAAGAAAATGGGATATCCCATCCGAGCAAGTGAATTGCTGTCCACACTAGATGGTGCCAGTTACATCGTTCGGCGCAGTTTGCACGATGCAAAGAATATCCGAAAAGCGAAGAAAGCAATTCGGATGGCTTTTGAAACCCAGGTTCGCGGATTGGGCTTTTCTATGGTCGAACTCCTGTCCACCTGCCCAACCAACTGGCATTTGACTCCTACCGATGCATCTGATTGGCTTGAAGAAAATATGATTCCATATTACCCGATTGGGGACTACAAAGTCCATCCTTTATTAAATGAGATTAATATTTAGGAGATTATGATGCAAAACGAAACCATTATTGCTGGATTTGGCGGGCAGGGAGTTCTTTTTATCGGTAAAGTTATGTCATATGCAGCTTTAGAAAATGATCTGGAAGTTACCTGGTTCCCCTCTTATGGCCCTGAAATGCGGGGGGGCACAGCAAACTGTACAGTTGTCATCGCTGATGAGGAAATAGGTTCCGCTCAGGTTCTCAACCCACGCGCAGCAATTGTGATGAATCAACCCTCGCTGGACAAATACGAAGATCTTATCGTACCTGGTGGATATTTGGTTGTAAATACATCATTGGTCAATCGCCCCGTAAAACGCAAAGATATCTCAGCCATTGAGATACCAGCGACAAAAATAGCAGAAGAGATTGGCAACAAGCGCTATGCGAATGTGGTTTTACTGGGAGGATTGGCGGCTGTGGCAGATTTTTTAGACATCAAGTACATTGAAAAAGGACTAAAAAAGATCCTCACGGGTAAAAAGGAACCATTATTCGAAATCAATCTGACAGCCCTTCACAAAGGCGCAGATTACAAATAACATACCCCCTATCACGGATTATTAATACTTGCTTCACACCTGCAATTATGGTAATATATTGCGACACCACACCTAAATTAACCTATTAATCGCTCCTGGAGGAGTGGTTTTTTTAAAACACACCCCAATTGTTTACAAACCATTGGTATCATTGAAAAGACGAGGTAAGGATTATGCATAACACCTTCCTAACAAAAGAAGGGTACAAAAAATTACAGCAGGAACTTGAATTCCTTCGGAAAGACAGACGCAAGGAAGTTGCAGCCCGCCTACGGGAAGCTTCTGATGGTGAAGATCTTGTTGAAAACGCTGAATATGAAGCCGCCAAGAATGAGCAGGCATTTGTTGAAGGACGCATTAAGGAATTAGAGATATTGTTAGCAACCGCTAAAATTATTAGCGAAAGTGGTACCAGTGGACTTATCCAGATTGGTTCAAAAGTAACCATTCAGGAAGAAGGATATGACGAAAAGGAATCCTTTTATATAGTTGGAGCGGTAGAAGCCAATCCCAGCGAGGGTAAGATATCCAATGAATCTCCACTTGGACTCGCGCTCCTCGACCACAAGAAAAATGATGTGGTTGCGGTTGAAGCACCTGATGGCGAATTCAACGTTAAAATATTGAAAGTTTCATAATATACTTAAAGGCTCACCACCCCGCCTAGGATGGATGGGTGGGGTTTTATATTAAAAATAGGAAATAGATATGAAATTGAATGATCTTGAAAAGATTCGTGTAGAAAAGTTAAATACTTTGCGCCAACAAGGCATTGAACCATACCCTACCCGCAACTCAGTCAGCCATCAGATTGTTGAAGTTGTAAACTCTTTCGCGGCATTTGAAAAAGAGAATCCGGAGCAAGATTTCACAACAATTTTCACGGTTGGCGGGCGAATCCGGTCAAAAAGAGCAATGGGAAAATTAGCGTTTTGCCATATAGAAGACGGAAGCGGACGCATTCAGATTATGATTCGGATTAATGAAATTGGGAAAGAGAGATTGGATCAATTTAAGAATTTTTACGATCTGGGTGATTTTATCCAAGTAAATGGCACCGTGATGCGCTCCAGAACTGGGGAGATCACTCTGCTTGTTGCTGATTTTCAGATGCTCGCAAAAGCAATCAGCCCACTCCCTGCAGCAAAAGATGTAGAGAAAGACGGAAAGATTATCAGCCATGCAGCACTCACCGATCCTGAAACACGCTATCGACAGAGGTATGCAGACCTTGCAGTAAATAAAGAGGTACGGGACATTTTTCTGCTGCGTTTCGCAACCATTCGAGCTTTGCAAAATTTTCTGGATGATCACGGTTTCATTGAAGTTGAGACTCCAATCCTGCAACCAATATACGGCGGCGCAGCAGCGCAGCCCTTTGAAACTTACCACAACCAATTGCACCAGAATTTATTTCTCCGAATTTCTTTTGAGCTATACCTAAAGCGGCTCCTTGTGGGAGGTTTAGACCGCGTTTATGAGATAGGCCGTGATTTCAGGAATGAGGGTGTATCCTTCAAACATAACCCCGAATTTACTCAACTGGAATTCTATTGGGCATACGCAGATTATCTTAAGGTAATGGAATTAACAGAAGAGATGGTTTCGCAAACTGCTCAAAAAGTCCTTGGAACACAAATAATCCATTTCAACGGGAACGAGATCAATCTAAAACCACCCTGGAAACGCATTGAACTCCGGCAAGGCATTTTAGATCTAACAGGAATTAATATTACAGCTCATCCTGAAACCGAATCATTGGCTGCGGAAATGGAGAAAAAAGGCTTTAAGTCAAAACCAGGAGCTCCGCGTGGAAAATTGATTGATGCGTTGATCGGCGACATCCTTGAGCCCAGCTTCATCCAGCCAACTTTTTTATATGACTATCCACGCGGGATCTCACCGCTCGCAAAAAGCAAACCAGAGGACCCGTCCGTCGTAGAACGCTTTGAAGGTTTTGTTGGCGGCATGGAACTATGTAACGCTTTTACTGAACTGAATGATCCGCTTGAACAAGAAAAACGATTCCTTGAGATGGGGCGCGCTTACGAAGCTGATGATGAGGAGCGCCACCCAATGGATGATGATTACCTGCAAGCAATGGCCTTTGGGATGCCTCCTAGCGGTGGCTTCGGAATGGGTATTGACCGCCTGGTGATGCTGTTAGCAAACAAACGCTCAATCAGGGAAGTCATTCTCTTTCCACATCTGCGGGAAACTGAAGAATAAACTAGCTGGAAAATACTTCGTAATCCCTGTCCCAGCAACATACTCCATGATATCCCATGGAGTATTACCAACAATTAATTATTGAATATTTAAGCTATTTTTTCCCGCAGAAAAATAAAGCCCTATTTTTCTGCTTTCATATATTATGAAATAAATTAACCGGATATTTTTATGAGCTGACCCGCACATTGACTTCACCCAGTAGGCCATTTAACTCGTTGACCAGGCTGTCATTCACTGCTGTGGAATCATTCGGAAAATCAAAACGGTAAATCTGCCCATTCTCCTTACATAAAAACGCAAATTGATCATTTCCTGGTATTGAGGTCAGGATTCCATAGATCTGCCGCAGCCGGCGGGTATCTTTTTGCTTCGATCCAGTACCATTTAGAGTGATCTCAATCACTTTACATTTTTGAATTTTAGTTTTTTCTATAAATGGCTGATAACCTTCTCCTCCATCCTCAACCTCAACACGAGATTTCTGATCTTTATCAACCTCAGAGTACATATCATCGCTGCTTATTTCTGATATATTCTCAGAGTCAGATGTATTTGAAAACACAGGGTCATCCCAGCGATCAGTTTCCGTTTTCAAATCTGAATTACGATGTCTTTCGTTATCAATTTCTAAATTCGATCGAGAAACGTCAGATTCTGAAATATGCATATCAGCAGAAGCAATGCCATCCAAATCAATCTTTTCTATATAATCCACCAAGATTTTTGGAGCAGACCGGTCTGTATCCACTTTACCTTTAGCAAACAACACTCCATCCATACGGATCTGTTCACCAAATTTTTTCCATATTCTTGGGAATATTACTAATTCCACATTACCTTGAACATCTGCCAATCTTGCAAAAGCCATCTCGTCACCTTTTTTTGTGATGATGGTTCGAATGTCTTCTATTGACCCACCTACGATCACATCACTCTTGTGTTCCGCTTCACCAAGTTGACTGGTGTAATGTGTGATGCGTCCTTTTATGAAAGGTAAATAAGCAGATAAAGGATGGTCTGATAAATATAACCCCAGTAGTTCTTTCTCCCACCCCAATTGATCTTTTTTGTTAATTGTTGTGGTTCTTGGAAGCATAATCTCTTCCTGCAAACCTTCAACGGTGCCAAAAAAGGTCAACTGCCCGCACTCTTTAGCGCGAAAATGGCATTCGCTGACCCCTGTAATCCGATCAATGCCCTCCAGTATTGCGCATCTTGACCCGAATGAATCAAGTGCTCCAACACGAATCATGCTTTCCAGCGTGCGGCGGCCAACTTTTCGTAAATCTACCCGTTGGGCGAAATCATTGATATCAACAAAAACACCATCCTCTCTGGCATTTACAATGATTTCAACAGGATTAAATCCCACATTTTTTATGGCTCCTAAGCCAAAGCGGATTACTGATGCCCTTCCCTCTTGATCTTCGATTTCAAAATCCCATCCGCTGTGGTTCACATCCGGTGATTCGACTTCTAATCCCATCGATCGGCTGTCAGAAACATAAAGTGCAATTTTGTCAGTATCATTCTTGGATTGAGACAAAAGTGCTGTCATATATTCCAGCGGATAATGTGTTTTTAAAAATGCGGTTTGGATCGCAATGACACCATAATCAGCTGCGTGGCTTTTATTGAACCCGTAATGAGCGAAACCCTCCCATTCGGTAAATATATCATCAGCAATCTTTTCATCAATCCCGTTTTTCACCGCACCTTCAACAAATTTCTGGTGGTGTTTCTCCAATTCAAGCACTTTTTTCTTGGAGATAATTTTTCGCAGCATATCAGCTTCTGATGCAGAGTATCCAGCTAACTTCATTGTTGCCTGCATGATTTGTTCCTGATAAATCGCAATCCCGAAAGTCTCTCTCAAAATCGGTTCCAGCATAGGGTGCTTATAAGTAATCTTCTCTTTTCCCTTCATCCGGGCGATATAACTTGGAATAAAACCCATTGGTCCAGGACGGTAAAGCGCAACCATAGCGATGATATGATCTAATTTAGTTGGCTGCATTTGCACAAGATGCCGCGTCATCGCGACACTTTCAAGCTGAAATACGCCAGCTGTAAATCCTTTCCCAAGGAATTTATATGTCTCTGAATCATCGATTGGGATATTCTTAAGGTGATATTTGATGCCATGCCGTTTCTCGATCAAAATACAAGCCTGCTGCATGACCGTGAGGGTGGATAATCCTAAAAAGTCTACTTTGAGCAATCCAAGATGATCGATGATATCCATCTCAAATTGAGTTACTATTTTTATCGGCACATCTTCTGATTTATTGGTCGGTCTATGCAGCGGCACATATTCAATGACCGGTTTATCAGAAATAACAACTCCAGCCGCATGGGTGCCTGCGTTGCGAACCACACCTTCCATGTTTGCTGCAGCATCAATTAAATCCCTCAGGTAATCCCGACTTTCATATAACGCCTTCAACTCAGAGACTTGCTCCAAAGCATCCTTGATAGTGGTGGGCCTGCTGGGTATATTAGGGATTAATTTCGCAACCCTATCCACTTCATTTAATGGAATATCCATCACTCGGCCTACATCACGGATTGCCGCTCGTGCGCCGAGTGTGCCAAATGTAATAATCGATGCGACATGGTCCTCGCCGTATTTCTGCGCGCAGTATTCCATCATTTCTGCGCGTTTATCATCCTGAAAATCCAGATCAACATCAGGCATGTTCACACGATTTGGATTTAAGAATCGCTCGAATATCAAACCATATGCCAAAGGTTCTACCAATGTGATGTCTAAAATATAACCAACAATTGAACCTGCGGCTGAGCCGCGCGCTTCATACCAAATATTATGTTCACGAGCATATCTGCATAAATCCCATACGATCAAGAAATATGCATCGAAACCCATTTCATGAATAACACCCAGCTCGTATTCAAATCTTTCCCGCACTTCTGTATCATCAGCATGAGATCCATACTGTTCTTTTAATCCTTGTTCACATAGTTTCCTCAGGTACGTTTGAGCTGTCTCCCCATTCGGGACTTCAAACAGCGGCAAATGATATCCACTGGGATCCAAGTTAACATTGCACCGTTCAGCAATATCAAGCGTATTTGTGATCGAGCTTGGTAAAAAGCTGAACAATTCTGCCATTTCTTGGGGTGTTCGCAAATAATACGTATCCCCATTCATACGCATTCGTTTTGTATCACTTAATATTGCTCCCGTTTGAACAGCTAAAAGGATGTCCTGAAATTCAGCATCTTCCCTGTTGACATAATGAACATCATTTGTAGCGATATATTTCGCATCATATCGCTTGCCGATTTCAACAAGATCTTTGTTAACCTGTTCAAGCTCCGGGATGTCATGCCGCTGGAGCTCAAGAAAAAAGCGGTCCTTCCCAAATACCTCAAAGTACCAGTCCAATAACGGTACCGCCGTTTCAATCCCTCTCTGCATAATGGTTGTGGGAATCTCCCCTTTCAGGCATGCTGAGGATGCGATTATTCCTTCAGAATGCTGCTCAAGGAAAGGTTTGTCGATCCGGGGATGGTAATAAAAACCTTCTAATTGACTCGCACTCGCGATTTTTAACAGGTTTTGATATCCCGCATTATTTTCAGCTAAAAGGAGGATGTGTGATGCACGCTTATCAAATTGGGCATCCTTATCGGTCATCCTGCGAGGAGAGAGATATCCCTCCAAGCCAATGATGGGTTTTACCCCAACCGCTTTGGCTGCCCGATAGAACTCAATTACCCCAAACATCGTACCGTGGTCTGTAATAGCCACGGCCGGCATGCCTAATTCCTTTGTCCGCTTAACAAGCTTCTTTATCTTACTGAAACCATCTAATAAAGAATAATGTGTGTGAACATGTAAGTGGACAAAGGACATAATATGAATTTAAACCATTAAAGAATGACTTTCATAAGGAATGTTTGCATTATAGCACGCAGACCTTAAAAGTCATTCTTTCAATGCTTAAAGAAGCGTTTTTTTTAAGTTTAAGGATTTATTTCCGCTTACCCACTGACGCTAAATAAATGACAAAAAGGTCTTCACCATCCAATCCAATTGCTTGATTAGCAAGGTCATCATCAAAAGCAGCAATTGCGCATACTCCGCAATCAATCGCTTCCGCTAATAAATATAGATTCTGGCACACATGCCCGGCATCCAGATAAATGTATCGATACCCGCGTTGGGAGTAACGCCACACTGTTCTATGCGGTACTGCAACCCAGGCAAATGTGACCGCTGAGGTTTTCACATGCTGCTGCTTTAGGCACGCTTCAGTTAACGTACCTTTGATATTTTCCCGGCTCGGCAATCGGGCAAGTTGGTGGCTGAGCGCTAAATATCTATATAACCCGGGGGACAGACCTGTTACATCATTCACAAGCAGATAAGTCTCAAAAGGATGGCGGGAGCCAGCAGATGGAACAGTCCTTTTTGAAAGCGGTTGGTCAGTTAATGATTTTATACCCTGCGTTCCCCACAACAAGAATGAAAGCTCTTCTAATGTAAGTGGTTTATCAAGATATTTTCTAAGGGTTTCTCGTTTTTCAACCAACTGCAGTAGGTCAATTTCATTTAATGGAAATTTTTTACCCGATGGAAGATCAAACAATTCCGACCCTTTCTCTAACGGCTCTTCCAATGATGGCAGCGGCAGCCCTTGTTTCTGTAAACTCGTTTCTAAATTTTCATATTTTGTCAATTGAATAAAATCACGTCCAATTTTATTTTCCATCTATGTTCCTCTCGTTTTTTTAAAAAAAACATTAATAAAATTTCTTCATCTCAAATTTAGTATATATTCATTTAGAATGGAAATCATACCAATCAACCTTGTTGATCATTCCGCTAAAGTTCTCTCTTGGCAAACCTCGCCCTTATCAGCGAAAAAACATACCTGATTTCTTTGGACTGCAGCATAATAAGAAATAAAACATACCCTATTCCACCTATTATGACAAATATACCCACGGTTTGGGCTGGACTATTTGAGCTTATTAACCTTTCCACTAATAAAATCACAGCACCCATCCCCGCGCTTGCTAATACCGATTTTATGGTTGTCTCAACAATTTTCTTACCATTGATCCCATGTAATTTCTTTTTCATGAGGATCAAAAGGATGATGCTTTCTACCGTAGTTGCTGTTGAATTCGCCAACGCAAGGCCGCCGTGCGGCATCCATCCTAAACTTGAAAAGAGTGTGCTGAAAAGAAGGCTAAGAAGCAGATTAGCAGTCATTGCGCCAACGCCAATAATCACTGGCGTTTTTGTATCGTGCAGAGCATAAAAAGCGCGGCTGGTAATCTCCACCAGGCAGTGGCCTACCAGACCCATTGAATACCACAGCAATGCCCACGAAACCAGTTTTACAGATTGTGATGTAAAAGCGCTACCTTTATATAAAAGTGAAACGATCGGTTCCCTCATGAGAATAAGCCCGGTCGCTGCCGGAATCGAAAGGATAAGCACTGCCTGAAGTGTAAAAGTGAGCGAATTGCGCATCTCGTCGATCTTATTCTTTGCCACTTGCACGGAAAATGTAGGCAGAGCCGCAATCGCAATGGACTGGGCAATTACTGCTTGCGGCATGATCATCAAAGGAAAAGCAAGACTGATGGCCGTGATTGCACCTTCCTGCTGAAAGGAAGCCAGAAATGTGTTTAGTAAAAAGTTGAGCTGCACAACTGCCACACCGAGTAAGCGGGGCGCCATCAATCGTGTGACTTCCCTTACTTCAGCCATTTTCAACCCAAAGGTAAATGAATAGCCAATTTTAGGAAGCTTTAGCAGGCGCGGAATTTGTACTGCCAAATGGAAAAATGACCCAATTACTACTCCCCAAGCCAAACCGGAAATCCCCATGTTTGGTTCTAATAAGAATATCCCAAGTATCCAGCCAACCTGATACATAGCTGGAGCAATAGCAGGCAGCAGGAAATGCTGGTGCGCGTTCAGCGCCCCCATAACCAAACCACTTAGTCCAAATATGACCGAGGAAAGCACTTGAATTCTTAATAACTGCGCAGTCAGCAGCATTTCGTTTTCCGCAAATCCAGGCGCTAAAATATAGCGGACAACCTGTTTGGAAAAAATCACAGTTAATAAACTCAGGATGATCAGCACAATTGTTACTAAATTCATAACCGCTGAAGCTAATCTCCATGCTTTCTGATTCTCGTTTTTTGCCAGAAGCCCTGTGAATACCGGAATAAAAGCGGAGCCTAAAGCCCCTCCCGCGACAAGGTTGAAAAGTATCTCGGAAAATCTATTAGCGGCAAAAAAAGCATTGCTCTCAATCCCAGTTCCAAAATAGCGGGCGGTCAATGTTTTCGCCAGGAGGCCGACCAAATTACTGATGATGAATGCCGACATCACAGTTAATGCACCGCGTGCGATTGTTTTTGCTGCCCTCGAATTGCCAGATATATCCTTCTGCATACCAGCCATTATACTTGCCTAAAGAATGCCCGTAAATATTTTCTAATGAATCCTTAATCTTTGTTTTTCGTATGTAGAATATAATTGGAAGACCTATTAGAGGAGCATTGGATGAATACCGAAGAAACCAGCAATAACGTTTCTACTGAAAGTTTAAATAAGAAAAACGAATCGGTGAAGCCGGTTAAGGACAAAAAATCCGGACAGAAAAATCCATTCTTTCAGGCAACCATCAAAAAGATAGGATTCGCGCTCCTTTTTCTGCTGATCGGAGCATTAATTGTCGTATTATCCCTGTATTTGCCAACTGCGAGTACCTTAAAAAAGGCGCAAACAGAACTGGATCGGTTGATACCAATGGAAGCCAAATATATTTCACTTCAAGAAGATTACCAAATAACCAGCACCCAGGCAGATGTGTATAAAATCTTAAGCAATACCACTCTTCTTCAAATTGCTTTAGTAGATAACAACGCCAGCCGGATAAACCAAACCATCCGTTATGTGGAGGAGGGTTTAGAAAATCTCAGCATTCCCGAATTTCCAGATCACCCAGCTGCACTTTCCAGCCAATTCTTGAAAGTAAAATCTCACGCAGCTGCTGACCGATTAAAAGCGATCGATGAGCTGCAAGACTTCCACAATGATCTCTTATTATTGATTGATAACCTGGAATAACAATAAAAAACTCCCTGACGGGAGTTTTTAAATTATTCTGGCCTTTTCTCAAGAATTACCATAAGAACTGTTTCTTGCCCTTCGCGAAGAACAGTAATTTCCATTTCATCACCCGGGCTCTTATACGTCACTAAATAAGCCAACAGATCGCTGAAACTTCTGATCGGTTCTTCGTCAACTGCAATAATCAGGTCACCACCCGCCGGCAGATCTAAGAATATTGTTTCTGTTGTTCCACCCCGCATTCCTGCGTCTGATGCCGGCCCATTTTTGGGAACTTCAACTACATACGCTCCCGTTATCTCACTTGAAAAGCCCAATGCTTCTTTTTCAACCAGCGTCAGGTTTTCACGACTGATGATCCCTAAATACGGGTAGTCATATTTTCCATCACGTATCAGAAAAGGCACCACACGTTTCACAATATCGATAGGAACTGCAAACCCAATCCCAGAATTTGAAAGCATGCCATTTCCTTCTTCACTTGTACGTATTGCACGGTTTATCCCGATCACTTCACCGCTCATATTCAGCAGCGGACCGCCTGAATTTCCCGGGTTGATAGCAGCATCCGTCTGGATAAGATCAGGGGCAGTAAAAAATCCGCCGCTTGGAGCTGCTCGCAGTGATTCCAGCAATCTTCCGCGCGCAGAAACGATTCCGACCGTCATCGTCCCGGATAAACCAAATGGGTTGCCGATTGCGACGACATATTGCCCCACTTTCACCTCCGATGAACTACCCAGCGCTAACGGTGATAAGTTCATGTCCGAAAGAATTACTTTCACAACCGCGATGTCAGAATCCAAATCCGTTCCAATCAATTCACCCTTGGCGCGAAATCCGCTTGGAAAAACAACCTCAATCTGCGCGGCATCTTCCACCACATGATAATTAGTTAGGATGTGCCCCTGGTCATCAAACAAGAATCCAGAACCCTGCCCCACAACAAGCCCATCAGAATATACAATAATTGACGCAACCCCCGGGTTCACGGCCTCATAAAGTGAGATCAGCACTTCATCAGAGGAGGTAAAGTCAATTTTTTCATTATTGATGGCGAGCTTCTCCCCCTGATTTTCCAAAAGTGGCAGTGAATCTGTTCTTTCAGTCACAGGAAGAGTACAACCCATAAAGAGAAACATTCCGATAACTATCAGACTAAATACTTTAATATGGATATTGTTTTTCATGGTTTTTTCCAATTAGTTGGTTTTCCGAAGTTTCTTAAAAAGGTCCTTTTGCTCGGCTGACAATTTCTCCGGGATATCAATTACGATAGTGACAAATAGATCACCAAATGATTTATTCCGTTTTAATTTCGGCATCCCTTTTCCACCCAAACGGAAAACTTGCCCTGGTTGGGTACCAGCGGGTATCTTCAATAACACCTTCCCCGTCATCGTTTCAACTTCTATTTCCCCACCTAATACAGCGGAGTAAAGATCTGCATGCCTCTGTGTGTAAAGATTGTTCCCTTTTCTCATGTATCGATTATCCTCTGCTACCTGAATGATCAAATACAGGTCTCCCTGCCCGCCACGGGCATCCTTCGGTGCTACACCCGCAACCCGCACTTTTGTTCCTGTTTTTGATCCCGCGGGGATCTTGACTTCAATTTTCTTATCATTCAATTGAATCAACCGCATGGCACCGTGATATGCTTCATACAAGGAAATTGTCAATTGCTGCTGATAATTTGCGGGCTGGTGGGGCCGCACATATTGCTGGCGAGATCCTCGCTGGGAAGCAGGATTTCTGCGTCCGCCTGTCCCCCCAAAAAATGTGCGGAAAAAGTCCGAAAAACCACCCATCTCACCGAATAGATCGCCGAGATCATTTACTTCTACCCTGGTTCCACCTCCACGATTTCCACCGAAAAGGTCCTCCCAGCTAAAAGTACCTGGCGAACCGCCGGCTTGCTGCCATGATGAATAAGAGTTGCTGATCTGGTCATAGCGTGCTTTTTTTTCTGGATCGCTGAGCACCTCATTGGCCTCGTTGATCCCTTTGAATTTCTCTTCCGCTTGTTTGTCACCAGGATTCTTATCAGGATGATATTTCTTCGCCAATCTTCTGTAGGCGCGTTTAATGTCATCTGATGTAGCATTCTTCTCCACACCTAAAACTTTATAATAGTCCTTATAATCCATGCTGTTATTTTACGATAAATAAAATCTGCCTGTTAGGGTAAAAACGGGGATTTTATATATTTCTAATTCGAGTGCGGCAATAAAAAAAGCCGCCGCTGGTAGAAAATACTTGCCCAGCGGGGGCTCGCCAAAGGAGGAGACAATGATGAGTGTTTACTTTTTTTATAAACCCCATTTGCCACCACCATGATTTTACTATCGAAGCAGGATTATTCAGATAACAGATGTCATATAAGCAGAATGACTTACTTCGTATCAGAAAATTCTTTCAAGAAAGCATCGATTTCAGAAATCAGTTCATCTTCGCTTTTATACACAAACACCCGCACATTCTTACTTGTGTTTCCACTGATGATTTTGGATATCTTCTTATCCGCATGATGGCAGCACATCACAGGCTTTCCAAGATAAATGGCCGCCGCAATTTCATACCCAACACCATGTGAAGGTGTGCTTACCTCTGCAATAAGCACATCACAATTCCTCACCCATTCCATATCCCGCTGGTAAACATCAACTGCGTTCAGGTCAGATTCATCCTCCAGCACACCTGGCAACGCCAAATGTGCGGTGGGAACCTCATGTTCATTTTTCAGTAGATAATTTACGATCCGCTGATATATTTGCTCATCCTTACGCCCGCCAGTTATCGAACAGGAAAAATAAATATTCATTTTCTCTCCAAGTTTGGATTTTATCATTAGAAACTCACACAAATAAAACCGCATGTTAAAATCAACTTATGCGATCCGTTTCCGAACATATCCAGGGCATTCTTAATACCATCCCGGCCAAACCGGGATGCTATCTGATGAAAAGCAGTTCTGGAAAAATCATTTATATTGGCAAAGCAGTCAATCTCCGCAGCCGCGTTCGATCATATTTCCATTCCGGAGCCGACCACAGCAAAAAGATCCGCCGCATGGTATCAGAACTTACCGACATTGATTGGATCGTTGTCGGATCAGAACTGGAAGCATTGATCCTGGAGATGAATTTGATCAAGAAATATCTCCCAGAATACAATGTACGGTTGAAAGATGATAAACGCTATCCTTTCATCCGTGTGCATTGGACAGACTCATTCCCAAAAATCACGGTCATCCGAAAACGAGTGAAGGATGGTTCCCGATATTTTGGCCCGTATACAAGTGTTTGGGCGGTCCACCAAACCCTTGACCTCCTGAGAAAACTTTTTCAATACAGAACCTGCGACCGCATAATTACGGGGGAAGATTCCCGCGCCTGTCTGTATGATGACATCAAGCTGTGCACGGCCCCCTGCATTGGAAAAATAAACCAGGTGGAATACCGCCAAATGATCGATGACCTCTGTAAATTCCTAAAAGGACACACAAATCCTATCCTGCAGCGGCTTAAAAATGACATGAGCATATCCGCACAAAAGATGAAATTTGAAAAAGCAGCCATCCTTCGCGACCAAATCCAGGCAATTGAGAAAGTTGTGGAACGCCAGAAAATCATCTCTTCGTCAGATATGAATTCAGATGCAATAGCGCTCGCCCGAAGCAACGGTGATTCTTGTGTGCAGATCTTCTTCATCCGCAATGGGCGTCTAATTGGCAGGGAATATTTCGTATTAGAGGGAACGGAAGATGAGAACGACAGCGCGATAATATCTCAGTTCATTAAACAATTCTATGCGGAATCTTCTTCCATTCCTCAGGAAATTCTTCTGCCAAATGAGCTGGAAGAAGCGGTGATCATCCAACAGTGGCTCAATCAAGAACGCAGCGGCAGGAAAGTGCATTTCAAGATCCCGCAGCGCGGCAGGCGGCATGATCTGATCAAGTTGGCAGCGGAAAATGCGGTTGAAACGCTTCACGCGTTAAAAGCCCAATGGGAGGTAGATACCCACAAGCAAAACCAGGCATTAACGCAAATCCAGGACGCACTGCACCTGGACACTCCCCCCAATCGTATTGAATGCTATGATATCTCAAACATACAAGGTACTGCAGCTGTGGGAAGCATGGTGGTGTTTGAGCAGGGCACCCCTAACAAGAAACTCTACCGGCGCTTCAACATTAAAACTGTGGTCGGCCCGGATGATTTTGCCAGTATGGAAGAAGTGCTTTTCCGCCGCTTTAACCGATGGAAATCCACGCAAGAAAATGAGAAAGTCGGAAAAATAATGGACCCGTCTTTTAGCGTTTTGCCGGACCTCCTGATTGTAGATGGCGGCAAAGGACAACTGAGCCGGGCAGTAAAAGTGCTGGTTGATTTTGGGCTTGACATGAAAATTTTAGCCGCTGGTTTAGCCAAGGAGCATGAGCTCGTTTTCCTGCCGGGTAAGGACATCCCAATTGAATTACCTCGTAACTCACAAGGGTTATTCCTGCTGCAGCGAATTCGAGATGAAGCGCACCGCTTCGCTATCACCGCTCACCGCAACCTCCGAAAGAAGGAGAAGTTCATTTCACGCTTGGACCAAATCCCCGGGATCGGGCCGATCAGGAAGAAGGAATTACTGAAAAAATTTGGTTCCCTTAACGGAGTGAAGATCGCCCCAATTTCCGAGATAACCAAAATCTCCGGGATCACACAGGAGTTGGCAGAAAAAATTCATGAGACATTAACAAAAACATAAATTCCGCTATTGTTATCTTTGTCATTTGTCTCATCTCCATAGTTTCTCACGGAGTGTGACATTTTAAAGTTTAATACAACGCAACCTACCTAATAAGGATAATTAATGGTAGAATTATCTTTCGTGCCGCGAGGTGCAAAATCTTTTTTTATTGGAATTTATTATGAGCAAAATACTTGAAGTTGTACAAGCACCATTAAACCCGAATATTCCGGAAATAACTCCCGGAGATTCTGTAAGCGTATCCGTTAAGATCAAAGAAGGTGATCGGGAGCGTGTGCAGGAATTTAAGGGCGTCATTATTGCCATCCGCAGGAAAGGCCTCCACGAAACTTTTACCGTTCGGCGTATCGCCACTAACGGTATCGGCGTTGAGCGTACTTTTCTCATGCGATCACCGCGAATTGAAAAAGTCGTTGTTGAGCGGCACGGCAAAGTCCGCAGGGCAAAACTTTTCTATCTTCGAGAAAGAACAGGGAAAAAAGCACGGCTTAAACAGAAATTCTCTTAAGTCGAGACTTTATCTCACTCTATGGGTGCAGCCAACGCCAGGTTGCACCTCTTTTCATATATAATGCAGGTATTATCCAATGAAAAATCACGTATCTGAAAGTTTGGTGGGAATATTTGATTCCGGAATAGGCGGTCTTTCTGTTCTGCGTGAAATTCATGACATGCTGCCTTTTCAACCCCTTTTCTACATCGCTGACCAAATCCATGTTCCCTACGGAAAAAGGCAAATGTCTGAGATCCGAGATTTTTCCTTCGCGATCACAGATTTCCTGGCCACTATGGACGCAAAAGTGATCGTTGTCGCGTGCAACACCGCCTCAGCAGCCGCGTTAAAAGATCTGCGTGGGGAATATCCCCATTTGACATTTGTCGGGATGGAACCAGCAGTAAAACCAGCGATACAAAAAACCCACACGGGCATTGTCGGTGTCCTGGCAACACCAGCCACATTTCAAGGAAAACTGTATCATACGCTGGTCGAGAAATTTGCCTCTAGCGTGAAGATATTAACCCACACCTGCCCAGGATTAGTTGAACTGATTGAATCAGGCGAGACAACCTCACAGGGCACAAAATTAATCCTGCAGCGTGCATTACTCCCGATGATTGAAAAAGGAGCGGATACCATCGTTCTCGGCTGCACCCATTTTCCGTTTGTCATACCAATGATTAAACGTATCGTGGGCCCAAATGTAACCGTCATAGATCCTTCTCCAGCAATCGCCAAACGTGTGAGTTTTTTACTGAATGAACTGGATCTGATAAAAAAGTATCCCCATGAATCCGAGGTCGCATTTAGTACCACTGGAAAACCAGAGAGTTTCAAACGTGTCATTTACTCACTCATTGGCACCGACACAGCTCCCATTCCGCTCAATTGGAAAAGCGGAAAACTCACACATAAATAATTTCGAGGAAAAACTATGCCGAAAAACGAAATTGTTCTAAACCCGGTAGATCATATTACTGTTGACGCACTGGGAAAACCCGGACAAAGGATCTTCTATATTCAGGCGAACAAGGGAAGCCAGATAATCACCCTGCTCATTGAAAAGATCCAGCTCCAATCGCTCCTTGAAGGGATCGATGAGTTTTTGGGTGAGATCCATAACCGTTTCCCAGAAATTATTGAACCTGAGGTCAGTTTTCAAGAGAATGACATGCAAATTCAACCGCCGGTAGATCCTTTATTCCGAGCGGGCGATATGGGACTCGCTTACGACGAAATTCACGATCTTGCCTGCATATTTGCCCAAGAAGCACAGTTTTCTGAGGAAGAAGGACGCGTGGTACGCTTTTGGTGCAGCCGGGCACAGATGATCGCTGTTGCCCGTTGGGGGGCGGTCGTTGTCCAGCAAGGGCGCCCAATATGCCCACAGTGCGGGCAACCCATGGACCCAGAGGGACATTTCTGCCCTAAGAAAAACGGCCATAAACACGGAAAAAAGTAACCTTAATTTTGTTTTCAGAAGGAGTGAGTATGAAAAATTATTCCATATGTATGATCGGTTTTGGCAACGTCGGGAAAGCGTTCGCCAAGTTGATCAACCGAAAAGCGAAGCAGCTCTCTGATGAATTTAATATATCATTTAGTGTGGTCGCAATCGCAACCGGAAGCCATGGGCGAACGATAAACCACGCTGGGATCAACCTGAAGAAAGCCATAGAGATCTCTGCGGAAAATGGGTCGTTAGATGAGCTATCCACCATCCAAACTCCAAAAAGTATTCAGGATTTCATCGCTCTCAGTAAAGCGGATTTCCTTCTCGAGAATTCCCCGGTGCACTATGAAACCGGAGAACCCGCGATCACACATATTAAAGCAGCCCTTGCAAACAATATGCACGCTGTCAGCGCTAATAAGGGGCCTGTTGTACACGCATATGACGAATTAATCACTCTCGCGCGAGCATCCGACAAACAATTCTTATTTGAATCCGCAGTGATGGATGGAGCTCCAATTTTCTCGGTTTTCAGAGAAGCACTCCCCGCCGCTGATATCAAGGGATTTGAAGGTATTCTCAATTCCTGCACCAATTTACTGATTGAAAAAATGGAAAAAGGATCTACGTTTGAAGAAGCTGTTGCCCACGCACAGTCAATTGGCATCGCGGAAACCGATCCGAGCGGAGATATTGACGGCTGGGACGCATCTATTAAGGTAGCCGCCTTGGCAACCGTTCTGATGGGAATTCCGCTGAAACCGCAGGATGTAGATCGAAAAGGTATCCGGGATCTGACCCCACATTTAATTCAGAATGCAATTAAAGATGGAAAACGCTGGAAGCTCGTTTGTACAGCGGAAAAATCGGGCGGAAAGATTATCGCAAAAGTTGCACCGCAGCTTGTACCTTCCTCTTCTCCTCTTTTCTCTGTCAATGGCACAAGTTCTCTTGTGATATTCAAGACGGATGTCTTACCAGGATTGGGAATATTAGAGAGTGACCCAAGCCCGGAGACTACCGCTTATGGTCTTCTGGCTGATATTCTAAACATCCTGAAATAAAACCATGAAAATTCATACGGTATTCATCGCGTTGGGATCCAACATCGGGGACAGAATGAAAGCCCTCAAGGAAGCAAGCGATCTACTGCCTCCAGACATTAACTCCGTCTCCTTTTCAAAGGTATATGAAACACCTCCTTGGGGATATGAAGATCAGTCACCATTTCTTAATCAAGCAATAAAAGCGCAGACTCATCTTTCTCCTTGTGAGGTATTAAAAAGGCTGAAAGAAATTGAGCGGGAACTCGGGCGCCAGCCCATTTTCCGATATGGTCCACGTTTGATCGATCTTGATATTCTTTTTTATGATGAAATGGAACACAAATCAGAAGAATTAACCATCCCGCACCCCGAGATCGCTAACCGTGCATTTGTGCTTGTACCGCTTATGGAAATTGCACCGAACTACATCCATCCAGTAACCCATAAGAAGATTGTTGATATGGCCGCCCAGATAGAAACCGGCAGTATCATTGAGTATCGAGGTGAAAATGAATAATCAAAAAGCTGCGCTTGAGTGGGGGAAAAAAACATATGTGATGGGCATCATCAATCTTACCCCAGACAGTTTTTCCGGGGATGGCACCCTGCAAGACCGGGATCCTTTCCAATATGCTCTTAAAAAAGCAAAACAATTCCTGGAAAACGGGGCAGACATACTTGATATCGGAGCAGAAAGCAGCCGGCCTGGATCTAAACCAATCTCAGCCAGCCTTGAACTGGAACGGCTGCTGCCCGTTTTAAAAGCATTAAAAAAAGAAAACATCAGCGGCATCATTTCCATTGATACATATAAAGCCAAGGTAGCCAAACAGTGTCTGGAAAATGGCGCCGATTGGATCAATGATATATGGGGGCTCAAGAAAGATGCCAATTTAGCTAATACCCTCTCGCAATACGATGCGCCTGTCATATTGATGCACAACCGCAGCACACCCAGCGCAGTTAAAAACAACGAACGGCTGGGAGCTACTTATCAAGGCGCAGTTTATTCCAATTTTATGGAAGAAATAAAAAACGATCTTCTGGAGAGTGTTTCTTTGGCACTTAAAGCAGGAATCAACAAGGAAAATATCATTCTCGACCCGGGGATCGGGTTTGGAAAAACTGTGGAACAGAACCTGGCGCTGATCAACCGCCTGGATGAGATCAAAGCTTTAGGATATCCAATATTGATCGGGCCATCACGAAAATCTTTTCTCGGCGCCATTTTGGACCTACCTGTTGAGGAAAGATTAGAAGGCACAGCTGCTTCTATTGCGATAGGGATTGCCCGGGGAGCAGATATTGTTCGGGTTCATGACGTGAAATACATGGCGCGCGTGGTAAAAGTTACTGATGCGCTAACACGGCATATTACAAACTAACAAGAAAACATTCTTACTTAGCTTCTTTTACTTTTTTCCTGGCATATTTCGCATCAATCAGTTTCTTCGCTAATTTTAATGTGAAGTGCTGTGCTCGTTCGCGTTCTTCTAAAGCCATACGTATGTAGGCATATTCTTTTCGTAAGCGAGGAATTATGATATGCTCCAGCGCTTTTAAACGGCGTGTTGTCCGGAGGATTTCTTTCATTAATTTTGCAAGCTGAACCTCTCCATCAGCCAGATCGATGATGCCTTCAATATTTCTTTCATAGGATTCAGCGACTTCATCTATCACTGGCGAAGTGCCAATAATGCAAATATCCCGATCATAGAACTCCCGCAGCGCGGTATGCGGTTTGATCTTGGGAACGTGAACGCCCATTATTTGGGAATCGACCAGGTCTAAATCCACATCATGCTTTTTCCCCATTGCGGCAGAACTGACACCGGTTTCGCCAATGAGCGCTTCAGCTTTTGCATATGCCCGCCGAGATTGAGCAGAAGATCCTTGAAGTATTGTGGCAAGTTCAACTACCTCATCTTGCAATCGTATGATCTCTTGCATCAGAGCAAGGCGCTTTTTATCCAGCAGATCATAACCTGCTTCCGTCAGCTTTATTTGCTGCTTATGAATTAATAATTCATTACGAGTAATAGAAATATTTGATATATTTGTCATCTTCGATTTTTATATTTTCGAATGAGTTCTTCAGGGATACGCTTAAGATAATTATCAGGCATGACAGATAAAAGCTCCCAGGAAAGATCCAGCGTTTCCTGGATGGTGCGATTTTCCATTCCCTGCCCGATATATTCTGTTTCGAATCTTCTTGAAAATTCCAGCACTTTGCGATCATGCTCAGTTAAGGAACCTTCACCAATAATTGTGACCAGTTTTTCCAAGTCTCGTCCTTCTGCATAAAATGCGTAAATCTGGTCAGCCACACTGCGGTGGTCTTCACGTGTATGTCCCTTGCCAATTGCCGCGTTCATCATTCTAGATAAAGATGGCAGCACATCAATCGGCGGAGAAATACCCTTTTGGTTTAGCAACCGATCGAGAACAATTTGTCCTTCTGTGATATATCCGGTCAGATCAGGGATGGGGTGAGTAATATCATCATCCGGCATTGTTAGCAAGATCAATTGAGTAACTGATCCTCGGTGCCCTTCAATTCGCCCTGCGCGCTCAAATAAGCTCGCCAAGTCAGAATACAAATATCCCGGATATCCACGCCTTGCAGGGAGCTCTTCCCTCGCAACAGATAATTCACGCAGAGCTTCACAATAATTCGTAATATCCGTCATGATCACTAGGACATGCATCCCTTGTTGATACGCTAAATATTCAGCAGTGGTTAGTGCCGCTCGGGGAGTGATGATCCTTTCGATCGTAGGATCATCCGCGTGATTCAAGAACACAACTGTTCGATCTAAAGCGCCACTCGACCGGAATTGTTCAATGAAATAAGACGATTCCCGATGTGTTATCCCTATCGCAGCAAATACAACTGCAAATGGTTCGTCTTTTCCAATATTCTTCCCAATCACTCTCGCTTGCGATGCTATTTGGGCTGCCAGTTCATTACCTGGCAAGCCAGAGCCGGAAAAAATCGGCAGTTTTTGCCCGCGTGCTAAAGAATTTAAACCATCAATGGCGGATATTCCAGTTTGTATAAACTCACTTGGTTCAATTCGCACTGCCGGATTTAACGGCTTTCCATTAATATCTTCCCGTAATTCAGGAATTATTACCGGTCCGCCATCAATCGGTGTTCCTAAACCATTCAGAATCCTTCCCATCATTGAGCGAGACACATTCAGCCGAATGACATCACCAGTAAATCGAGCTTTGGTTCTGGTAATATCAAGGCCGTCTGTACCCAAGAATAATTGAATGACCGCAATATCCTGATCCACCTCAAGCACTCGTCCAACTCGAATTTTTCCAGAAGGGTCTACTATTTCCACCATTTCATCAAAAGCTACATTTGATACGCGCTCAACAAATATAAGCGGTCCGCGGATCTGCATAATAGTGCGGTATTCTTTTGTAAAAAGCTGAGTATATTCTTTTTTTTCAGGCATTCGTTCTCCCAAATTTTTCTTGCATCCTTGCAAATTCAGTATCAATTTCATTCATCATAAATTTGATCTTTTCAACAGCTATTTCTAAAGGAAGTTCCTTCATACGCGCAATCTTTTGAAGTACGTCAACTTTTTCTAATTCCTCCAGCCCAACCCCCTCGCGCATTGTAGCCTGTGAAGCATCGTGAAAATGTAAAATCGCCTTCATCATCCAATAGGACTTCTCAAGAGTACAAAATACATCAATATCTTGAATCCCAGATTGCTGAAGTAGGTCTTCCCGTAAAATACGGGAAGTTAACAAAACTTCGCGCTCCATATCAGAAAGTGCATCCTGCCCTATCAGTTGGACAACCTGCTGCAGCTCATGCTCTCGCCCCAAAATAGATAAGGCGGATTTCATAAGGTATGGAAAATCATCTGCTACGTGTTCGCTATACCACTGTGACAAATCCACTAAAGAGAAACTCTTTGTCCAATTGATTGCCGGAAAATGCCTTCGCCTTGAAAGCTCATAATCCAGTGCCCAGAATACACTTGTAACGCGCATTGAGCTTTGAGTTATTGGATCAGAAAAATCACCGCCCGGGGGAGAGACAGCGCCAACCAATGAAATAGAACCATCCCGGTTTATGCTGGAAGAATCTAAAGCACCTCCCCCTCCTAGGCAGCTGACATGCCCCGATCTTTCATAAAATTCAGCGATGCGGGAAGCTAAATACGCAGGATATCCCTCTTCACCAGGTATTTCTTCCAAACGGCTGGACACTTCACGAAGGGCTTCTCCCCACCTCGAAGTGGAATCGGCCAGCATCAATACATCATATCCCATATCACGATAATATTCCGCTATTGTGATGCCCATATAAATGCTTGCCTCTCGAGCCGCTACAGGCATATTTGAAGTATTGGCAATCAACACTGTGCGGTTGATCAGAGGAACACCAGAAGTCCGGTCTTCGAGCCTTGGAAGTTCATTTAGCACTTCCGCCATCTCGTTTCCACGTTCACCACAACCAACATATACAACAATATCCACGTCAGACCAGCGGGCAAGAGATTGTTGAATTACTGTTTTGCCAGTGCCAAACCCGCCAGGTATGATAGAAGAACTACCTTTCGGAATAGGAAAGAAGAGATCAATAATCCTTTTACCAGTCACCAGAGGTTCACTGAGACCCAATCGCTGATCAACTGGACGTGGTACACGAACCGGCCAATTGTGAACCAGAAATATCTTTTCTGTCTTGCCATCAGGTGTTTCTATTAACGCAACATAGTCTTTAATTGTCAACTCACCTGATTTGATTTCCTTGATTTTTCCTGATACTCCCTGAGGGACCATCACTCGATGTTCGATGCTCTTTGTTTCAGGAATTACACCCAGAATATTTCCAGCATTTACCATATCGCCAATTTTTAATACTGGAGAAAACTCCCAAAGTTTATCTAAGGGCAACGATGGTTCACTGATACCACGCTTTAAGAAACATCCTTCTTTAGCGGCCAAAGTTGTAAGCGGCCGCTGCAGTCCATCAAATATCTGTCCCATCAGGCCTGGCCCAAGTTGGGCAACCAAAGGTTCTCCTGTTATGTATATAGGCTCCCCTATCCTTAGTCCTGATGTTTCTTCATAAACCTGAATGGTTGCTTGTTTTGCATTTAATCGAATCACTTCACCGACCAATTTCTCTTCGCCAACCCAGACCATATCATGTAAACGAACATTGTCTAAGCCCGTTGCTCCAACGACAGGGCCAGCAATTCGGTTGATCGTACCAGTTTGATTATTATCTTGTGCCATTACTTTCACCTTTGAACCTTATTTGCACTCCGGTAGCGTGCCGTATCATCTCGTAAATTCTTTGTTTTCTTGAAACCTCAGCGCCCGAAACCGGGCCATCCGGAATCGTGACAAGGAGCATATTATTGGAAGTATATATTTTACCGATAAGATCTTCGCCCAACTTCGAAAACAGGCTGTCATCCAGTGCGAGCAAAATTTCTTCTTTATCTATCAACCAAGATACAATTAAACGCCGCGCCGCATCAATATCTCTCACGCCAATTGCATCAATACCCGCCAGTCGATATCCGTTCACCTGCCCCAACTTTGTAACCACAACCAGCTTTTTCATCTAACTCTCTCAAGGTTTTCTTTAATAAATTCAGGCTCAAATCCGGAATAGATACCTTTCGCAATCCAGCGGATATTCCGAATCTCACTTTTTTTCATTGCCACATATCCCATGGGTACACCAACCCCAAATGGATTTAATTTAGGAAGCAGTGCTAACCACTTCAGTGCATAAATGCGTATTTTATTTTCAAACTCACTCAACAAACCATTTTCCGTGAAACAGGATAATGCTTCCAGTAAATAATCATGATATTTAGAAGACGCCAGCTGGTTAATTACATTTTTTACTGAGCTTTCTTTTGATAACTTTAATATTTGATCACGCGAAAAACTTCCGCTATTAACGATGTAATAATCAATCGAATGATTTTCAACATCTGGAGAGGATGGTGCATTTACAAACCGAAGCAATATATTTATGTTAACGATATCCGATTCAACCACATTATATTTTTTCAAAAGCTTCGTGTTTCCATCCCGTCCAGTAAGAATCGAAGCCATCTTCTTGAAATACCAGATTTCCAAGGTTCTTTCTATTTCTGAGGAACAGCACGATCTTTGTGAACTTTTTTGTTCAAGCAATTCATTAGAAAAATCAAGCTCATGAATTGCGATCTTGTCTATTGCATCTGCAATATTTTTTGATTTTGCGATATTAGATAGAACCCTCGCGGGGATCGTACCCAACGGGGAAAATGAATCAAGAATGGTATCAACTCTCGCCTCATGTGAAACACCCCTGATGATCGCTTTAATATTTTGCAAATCAACCCGCAAAAATATAATTCTAATCTTTTGCCATATATCTTTGTCATAAAAGCGATAAAGCGTCTGGCGGATCTCTGATAATTCACGCCGGAGAGTCTCAGCAATACACCCATATCCATGCGCGTAAGTCAGGGAAATCTCGATCGAGCTTTTATAATGGGTTTTAGATAATGAAGAAATCAGGCTGTCAATCGTAGTTAAATCCGCAAAGGACTCCAACATTTGTATTGAGAATAAGTTGGCGATCCTTGCCCGTAAACGAGTGTTACCATAATCATACAAAGCCATCATTCATCTCGTTGATATTTTCCTCTCGAAAAAAATGGAAAGTGTTTGTTGGATCAACGGCAGTGAATGCTGAAATCGTGATTCAAACGTGTTTAATGTCCTCACCATCCCATCTTCAGATTCCGCAACACACCCACCCTGGCAAGAAATATCATACTTTGGAACCACTTGTTCACCCAATTCTTTAACAAAACCTTTTGCAATCGCCTTATCTTGCTCATTAAAATGAAGCATCACTTTTTGTCCATCAAGTAAAGACGGCTTAATGGCATTAACTGCATCCACTGCTAACATTTCAAGGATCTTTTTATATCTCTCGTCATTTCTAACAGTTGACATCTTCTCTTTAGTATTTTCAAGTACGATCTCGATCAGTCTTTGGCGCGCACCAGCATGCAATTGTAAAGCTTGCATTACCGCTTGCTGTTCGATGAGCGCACTCCTTCGATTAAGGCGGGCTTGCCCATCCTTAAGTATCCGGTTCTTCTGTACATTTGCTTCAGCTTCAGCCCTTGATCGGATTTCGCTAACCCTTTTTTCGGCTTCGCCTTCGATTTTAATAATTTGCTGTTGGCCCGCTTCAAGAACACCATCTATGATGGCTTTAATCTCGATGCTCATTAATTCATCAATATAATTGCTGCAACAGCAAAACCTAAGATAACAAGGGTTTCTGGAATTGCAACCAAAATAATGATCGAGCCAGCTAACTCTGGCTTTTCAGCAAGCGCGCCAACACCTGCAGAACCAATTGCTCGCTGCGCTATGGATGTTGCAATCGCCGTTATTCCAATCGATGAAGCTGCCGCAAACGCTATAATAGCTTTTTCCATGTTTTTCTCCTTAACTAATTCCTACAATTTTTGTTTTTGTGTGTACACGTTTTTTAAAAGGCATAAAGGGGGAATGCCCTCCTTCATAAAACCTTCGGAAGAATTCTACATATTGAAGTCTCAAACTCTGGATAGTGGGGCTAAGAATACCCATAACAATATTAAGCGCATGGATAATGACCGCCATCAGTACTCCTGCGACTGCCGATGAGACCATTCCACTGAGATCGTTGGCTACCTTTGCTAAATACACTGAAGCAAGACCAAGTGCAGCAATTCTTAGATAGGACAAGATACTTCCGATTAAACCCACAAATTCTATCGGTCCTAAAAAGATTCCGGTTGTCCCCATTGAAATCACAACCGCAATCAAGCCAATTGCAAATACGATCCAGCCCAATATTGTAAACCCGCCCGGCAAATAACTGCTGAGGGATCCGACAAGAAACAATAATCCCAGTATCCCCACAAACATCCCGATTCGCTCCAATAAATGGCTTCTACTTTTGTGAACAAACGCGTTCCATGCGCCAATTAATAAACCAAACATAATATGCCCTACCCCAACTGCGATTGCCATAATGAGTAATGGGAAAATGCTTTCAGGTTCAGATCTGTTTAACCACAAAGGCTTTATGCCTAATTTCTCACCCAAATTACCAAAGTACTCACCAAACAGAACACCAAACACGATTGTCCAAATCGCCCCCAAACGCAGGAATTTCATAAAGTCTGCTATGAGACCTTTATTTACTTTTTTACCCATCAGCAACGCGATAATTAACATCACAATTCCATATCCCACATCGCCAGCCATCATCCCAAAAAAGATAGGCATAAAAATAGCAACTAACATGCTGGGGTCAATATCACTATAATTTGGCGTAGCGCGCATTTTTACAAAATGTTCATATGGCTCAACCACTGCCGGATTCCTTGTCTTTACAGGTATGCGGCTTTGTAGTTCTTTAGGAACATCAATCTCACTAAGAGAAATATCTCTTGAAAACTCTTTTCTTAATGCTTCTTTCAGGAACCCAATATCTTCTTTTGGTATCCACCCAAAAATCACGAAAGCAAATTCAGTCTCTCCAATTTGCAAGAATGCTTCAATTTCATCAACCTTATCCTTACAAATCAATTGCCATGTTTTTAATACTGGCAGCCACTTAATTGCAAACCGATGCATACTTGCATCAATATTGTCCAATTCTTCGTGATCCAATTCCACTTTCTTTTCAATATGCTGAAGGGCTTCATCCGTTGATAGATATGTGTATTCTTCAGGAAGAACAAGCTTCACTACCTTTTCGTCTTTCATAAATCCTTCAACTTGGGAAACGAGCTCTAATGGAAAAACTCCAATAACGGCATTTGTTTCTTCTCCCATCTTTACGGTTACCATCTCAAATTTTCCATGCGTGAGCAACTTTAATTGATTCGCGAGAAGAGCCATTTCCCGGGTTTGAGATGAATGTACAAGCGCCCGTATTGTCGCGTTTCCAGATTTCTTTAAAGATTCTGGCATAAAAGGAGAGATCACTTTCAATACCTCAATATATTTTGAATGAGAGATTAACTCGTCCTGAAGAGTTTTTTTCCTCATATTAAAATACTGCACTTTCGCGGTTATACCTGCAACATTGTCCTTGATACCATAAAACGTAAAGTCATCAATTTGCCCATCAGTATCATCTGTTTCATTTTGATAGGCAGAAAAAGATTCAATGAGCCCATTAATATTAGCGATTAGAAGATCAACTTCCTCTCGCTCTTCCTTCATCTTCTCTGTAAGAGTAAATGGCTGGACAACAACATCCGGTATTTCCCGAATGTTATCGATTTGAAGGTACCCAGATGTATGCAGGAAAGGAATAAGCCGTTCAAGGTGTTTTTTAAGTCCAATAATTTCAACGCGGGACATTTCAACTATCATTCTTCATCACCTGCAAATTCACCCAAAATGATCGCTTCTATTTTATTGACAGCTTCTGAGATATATTTTCCCCCGGATTTCTCGAACTTTTCACTTTCAATTCCTGCTTGATCAATCTTCTTTTTGGCTTCTTCTTTAGCAAGCACTATACCATTCGTGAGTATTTCCTCTCGACCCCTTCTTGCTTGTTCAATAATATTGTTTTTTAAAGATACGGTCTCTTCCTGCGCAGCTGTTATACGTTTTTCAGCACATTCTTTGGCAGTGGTAATCTTTTCCGCAACCTCAATCTCAGCCTGCAAGATTTCTTCTAATGCTTGCTGAGATGATTCATCTTCGTTATTAATCTTTTTTTGTTCATCCATTATTTTACAAACCAGCTTATCTGTTAAAGACTGTTTATATTAATCCTCTTGTATGAAAAAGTCAATGCATGTTCATTGCATATATAATAACAACATATTTAAACCGCAGTTTTGAATATTTGGTATTATTACCATTAATTTACGATGGTATTATAATAAACTCAAAAAATCAGGAGTAATTGATGGAAAATTATGATGTTGTAGTTATAGGAGCTGGCCCCGGCGGGTATGTTTGTGCTATTCGAGCCTCTCAAAATGGCCTAAAAACCGCGATTATAGATAAACAATGGCTCGGTGGGGTATGTTTGAATGTGGGATGCATCCCCTCAAAAGCACTGCTTAAAAACGCCGAACTGGCACATACTCTACGTAAACGAACAAAAGAATTTGGCATCTCTTTTGACAACTTAAATCTGGATTATACGGCTGCAGTTAAGCGAAGCCGAAAAGTATCAAAACGCCTGACACGCGGTATTTCTTTCTTGATGAAAAAAAATAACATCGATGTATATATGGGGGCTGCACACATCACAGGAAAAAATCAGGTCACTGTTCACCCGGAAGATGGAAATGATGAAATCCTGGACACAAAGAACATTGTCATAGCCACAGGCGCTTACTCATTCACTCCCTCCGTCTGGAAACAAGATGGGAAACGCATATTATCTTACCAAGATGCGATCCTTCAGGAGCACCTGCCCGAATCAGTCGTGATTGTTGGTGCAGGCGCGATTGGTGTAGAATTTTCTACAATCTGGAATGCATACGGCACCAAAGTATCATTGGTAGAAATGCTCCCTAATATGCTTCCACTTGAAGATGAGGAGGTGAGCATAGAATTGGCCAAAGCCTTCAAAAAGAAAGGGGTTGATGTTTTTACAAGCCATAAAGTAGAAACAATTGAAACCAATGACAATGGCGTATCTGTTAAGATTTCCAGCAATGGAGAAGAAAAGACCATCGAAGCAGAACAAGTGCTGGTAGCTATTGGTTTTCGCCCCAATTCATCGGAAATCGGATTAGAAGACGTTGGTGTTTCATTGAATAAAAATAAATTTATTAATATTGATGACCGTCAAGCAACCAATGTTCCTGGAATCTGGGCGATAGGTGATGTTACTGGTAAATTACTGCTAGCTCATGTCGCTTCAACACAGGGTATCTTATGTGCAGATGCGATCGCAAATAAAGAAACCCATCCCATTAATTACAAGATGGTCCCAAGAGCAACCTTTTGCCAACCGCAGGTGGCTTCCTTCGGTATGACTGAATCTGAGGCAAAAGAAGCTGGACACGAAATCAAGATTGGAAAATTCCTCTTCCAGGCAAATGGCAAAGCGCTCGGATTAGCTGAAGGCAGTGGGTTCGCAAAAATAATTACGGACGCAAAATATGGCGAATTATTAGGTGCCCATCTGATTGGTCCGGAAGTATCTGAACTTCTACCTGAATTAACGCTTGCACAGCGCATGGAGATGACGGCTGAAGAGATTGCCCGTAATATCCACACGCACCCCACACTCAGCGAAGTGCTTATGGAAGCTGCAGAAGCGGTTAATGACAGCGCCATTCATATGTGATCTAACCATTTAGATGGTTAAAAGGCGTGATGTTTTCACGCCTTTTTCTTATTAAAACCACTGTGCTATAATCGCTCGGGAAAGGGAATTTTATGTTTAAGAATATCGCCAAAGCAATTGGTGGAGACTCCAAAAAACGAGAGATCGAACGGTTAAGCGAATATGTTCAGCAGATCAATCAACTTGAAACTGATCTTGAAAAATTAAGTGATGTTGAACTGCGTGCAAAAACAGATATTCTTCGCAAGCGATTGAACTCGGGGGAAACTCTTGATGATTTGTTAAATGAAGCATTCGCTGTTGTACGGGAAGCAAGCAAACGCACAATCGGGCTTCGCCATTTTGATATTCAGTTGATCGGTGGGATCGTAATGCATGAGGGCATGATCGCTGAAATGCGCACAGGTGAAGGAAAAACACTGGTTGCCACCCTGCCGTTATATTTAAACGCGCTCGCCGGAAAAGGCGCCCATTTAGTGACTGTGAATGATTACCTCGCGCGCCGTGATGCACGTTGGATGGCTCCAATTTACCATTTGCTGGGATTGAGCGTGGGGGTATTACAGGCATCTCAGCGAACCAACAATGCACGTAATGCTTTCTTAATAGATTTAGATATACGGTCAAACCGAGAAGAAGACGATCAGCTCAGATTAGTTCCCCGCAGGGAAGCATATTCAGCGGATATCACCTATGGAACAAATAATGAATTTGGTTTTGATTATCTGCGCGATAACCTTATCATGGACATACGCAATCGTGTTCAGCGCGGACACAACTACACCATCATCGATGAAGTGGATAATATTCTGATTGATGAAGCCCGCACTCCACTCATAATCTCTGGACCCGCATCAGAAGATGTTGAATGGTACAGCCGTATGGCCGCGATAGTAAAACAGCTTGACCCTGAAGATTATGATTTTGATGAAAAAGATCGCAGTATTGCATTAACCGAGATTGGTGAAATTCACGTAGAAAACCTTCTCAAGATCCCACTCAGAGACCCGGAACGGCCAGAAGACATCACTCCTGAACAAGCCCGCCTGCTTGGATATTTAGAACAGGCTTTACGCGCCGAACTGCTTTTTAAGAAAAATAAAGATTACATCGTTCAGAATAAACAAGTGGTCATTGTAGACGAGTTTACGGGTCGGTTAATGCCCGGCCGCAGGTGGTCTGAAGGGTTACATCAAGCAGTAGAAGCAAAAGAAGGTGTAAAAGTTAATCCAGAGAGCATTACACACGCCACCATCACCCTGCAAAATTATTTTCGTAAATACAAAAAATTATCCGGCATGACCGGAACAGCGCTTACTGAAGCGGAGGAATTCTCAACAATTTATGATTTGGATGTGCTCGAAATTCCAACCAACCTGGATTTTGAAGCCAGCCGGCCAGATTCTCCTTTTACTACGCTTAAGGCCAAAGATGATGAGAACTATACCTATGTCTATTATGCATCTAAGAATGATGCGAATAGTAAACCTGTTTATTGGAAGAGAAAAGATTACCCGGATGTAGTTTATCGCACAGAAGAAGCTAAATTACGTGCGATCAGCATGGAGATCATAAAATTTTTTATTATCGGCCGCCCACAACTCATTGGTACCACTTCTATTGAGCATTCAGAAAGATTATCTATTCGACTGCAGGCAGATATGCTGAGACGATTGCTAACGGTGATTTTGATTCGTGGCAAATGGATGGCAAATAATAATGTAGATATGCTTGAACGGGCAGTCCCCGAGTTGGAACCTCTAAACCAACCACTTCCCAAGTTGCGAATTCCCGACTTACGCCAATTCGCGCAAAAGATTGGCATTCAACATATAAATCTGGAAAATCCAGAGAATGTCCGCGCTTTATTGGATTTCTTTAATTCACCGGAAATTCACCAGGATCGCCTGCTTAATGTTATCAAAGGCGGAATAAACCATCGGGTACTTAATGCACTTAAGCACGATCAAGAGTCACAGATCATCGAAAGTGCTGGGGCATTCGGCGCTGTCACAATCGCCACCAATATGGCAGGGCGCGGAGTGGATATCAAGCTCGGAGGGGAAATCCAGGAATCTATTCTCTCTGATGTGCGTAAGTATCTCAGCCAATCCGGAGTTGATCCCTATGGGAAAACAAACTCAGAAATGGCTGATGAGCTAATTAAATTAGATATTAACCCAGAAGAAGATGGTGCAGATTCAATCCAGGTTTTTCTGTCCTTTCTCGAGCAAATGCGGCGCGTTCGAAAAGCGGGTGGGCTGCATGTGATCGGCTCAGAAAGACATGAAGCCCGACGGATTGACAATCAGCTGCGAGGACGATCTGGCAGGCAAGGTGACCCTGGCTCCTCAAGATTTTATCTATCACTGGAAGATGACCTCATGCGCATGTTCGGCGGCGAGCGTGCAGAAAACATGATGCGTTTCTTCAAATTGGACCCATCCATCCCGCTTGAGAGCAAGATCATTGGGCGATTGGTTGAACAAGCTCAGGAAAGAGTGGAAGGATATAACTTCGATGTTCGTAAACACCTGCTTGATTATGACGACATTCTCAATGACCAACGTGAGCGGATCTATACAGAACGCGACCGAGTGCTTGTAAAAGAAAATCTTGATGATGATGTGTGGAGCATGCTGGAAAGAGAAGTTCACCAACGGGTTGAATTGAGTTCTTCAGAGCCAGACGGATTATGGAAGTTATTGGCATTTCTGGATGAAATACAGCCAACAATTTTCTATCAGCAGCAAAATATGCGCATTCCTTCCTACACCTTCAGCCAAATCACCGAATTGGCATATAACTCAACTGAAAATATATCCGATATCACATCCATAAAGAGCGCTCTCTTAACTATCGCTGAAAAAGCTCTGTTTGCCGAGAAAGACCACTTGATACTCCAAACCCAAGATTTTATCCAGCGGTCTGCCAAATCTTTTCAGCAGCAAGTCGATGAACGAATTGATTTATTAGATATTTTCTTTGACAACATCGAAAGCTATGCAGGTCAATCCGCACGGGAAATCAGCGTTCAACTGCAAAATACTGTCCGAATGAAAATTCAGATGGACTCGGCACAAATCAACTCATTATCACAAGGAGATACGAACGCAAGAAAAATCCTCGTTGGCACAATTGAAGAGAATCTGAAGCGCATCTTCCTTTCTCGGATCGTTATGACCATAGAGAGCCGGATTAAACAACAGTTAGGAATAAATATCAATGATGCGCTTGAATCGGATTGGATATCTATTGAAAACCTGATTCTCAATATCATTGATGAAAGATTTAACGAAAGAGTTATTCAAATCAATCAGCTCAATCATCCCATCAATCAAACCATTGACAAGATCTTAAAGCGGCAATTTGAAAATTCAGATGAAGGCATAGATTTTGTTGAACTGCTGACAGGAATGGCTTTTGGGAATCAAATCACTATCAATCAACAGACACATCAACGTACAATGAAACGCATTAATGTGTTGAATTACGTCTTTTTAGCAGCCAGCATTCTTGAAAATAAAGATTCAAATGAGTTGAACGCATCGATCCTTCTCCATTTACAGAAAGCACAAGAAAAATTACAACGGGTTTGGGGAAAAATGGAAATGACGCGCCTTGCAGAAAGCCAAATCGAATATAACAGTCTGCCAGCCGACTATAGAACTGCGATTGAAGGCTATGTGGATAAAGACAATTCAGCCATCCTGCTAAACACACCCTTTACCGAGCTGCTAAACAGCGAAAACAATTTAGTGATCAACGCCTTTGGCAATAAAGTGCGTCAAATAATCTATCGCCACATATTACTTAAGTCCATCTCAGAACTATGGATCGAGCATCTTACCCAAATGGAAGCGCTGCGTGTATCGATAAGAATGGAAGCTTATGCCCAACAGGACCCCCTTGTCCAATACAAAAATTACTCAACAGATACGTTTAGAGACTTGTTGGCAAATATTCGTTTGTCAGTTATCAGCAAGATGTTCCGGCTTCAGCCTTCAAAGCCCACATCCGCCGCCATAAAATCTAAAGAAAACAAACAATCTGTTACCCAAGATCAAGAACAATCGATAAAAAAGAAAGGCAGAAAACGGCATAAGAAAAAATAATTTACCCTTCTTGGTTAGCTGGAAATTTATTAATTAATTTTTATGTGGGTTGTCAAGTTATTCAATAACACGTATAATCACTGACCTATCTTATTATTATATTGGAGCATTCAAATTATATGGATCAAAACAACGAGAACCACACCATGGGGAATAATAGTGAAGACACAGAAATCACCAGCATGGCTGCACTATTGGAACAAGAAGGGCTCGGCTTAGACCTGCCAAAAGCCGGTGAAATAAAAACTGGAACAATCGCTTCAATCTCTCCCGGCCAAATTATGGTTGGCATTGGGGCAAAATCAGAAGGGATTATTCGAGGTCAGGAATTTGAACTGATTCCTCCAGATGTATTTGCATCGCTTGAAGTCGGCCAGGAGTTGCCGGTTTTCATTGTCATACCCGAAGATCATCACGGAAACCTTATTCTTTCCTATGTACGCGCATTAGAAGCTGAAAGCTGGGAAAAAACACAGAACCTGATGAAAGAAAAAGAAACATTCACGGGAACCATTGAAGGGTTTAACCGCGGTGGTCTCTTAGTGAATTTTAATGAACTGCATGGTTTTATTCCATCCTCTCAATTAAGTTTCTCGCGCAGGGCAGATTTGATCGGCGACACACCAGAAACCCGGTACGGAAATCTTATTGGGCAGGAGATCACACTACAAGTAATTGAAGTGGATCAGGAACGTAGGCGCTTAATTTTTTCCGAACGCGCTGCCGTCCATGAATCACGTGATTCTATCCGTGATAAAGTAATTGAGAAGATTACCATTGGCGAAGTACTAACCGGCCGTATTACCAGTCTTGCCGACTTTGGTGCTTTTGTGAATATTAGTGGTGCGGATGGCCTTGTACATCTAAGCGAAATTTCTTGGGACCGCATTCGTCACCCCGGAGATGAACTTAAAGTCGGACAGGAAGTCCAGGTTAAGGTCATCAGTATCGACAAAGAAAAACGTCACATCGGCTTATCAATCCGCCAACTCAAGGAAGATCCATGGCAAGAACAGATTAAAGAACTGCGGGTTGGACAATTAGTTGAAGCTAAAATTACACGCCTGACCAAATTTGGTGCATTTGCAAGACTCGCGAACGAAATAGAAGGATTAATCCACATTTCCGAGATCAGTGATGAACACATCACTCACCCCAAGGAGGTTTTGCACGAAGAGGATGATGTGACATTGCGTATCATTAAAATTGAAGAAGATTCACACCGCATAGGTCTCAGCTTACGCCGTGTTGAATCGCTCGCGTTTGCGGACATGGACCTAAAAGTCCTTGAAGAAGATTTGGCGGATACTGACATTAAAGTAACCGCTGATGATGCTCCTAAATCTGGCACCGAAGACACTCCTTCTGAAGACGAACCTGCAAGCGAGCAGATTACTGAAGAAACACCTGAAGAGAAAGCTCCCGAAGCTGATACCGATTCAACAGAATTACAGGAACCTGAAGAAGAAACATCTGATGAACCGCCTTCTGAAGAAGCAGAAGAAGAAAAAGCAGAAGAAGAAGCAGAAGAATAATCTCCTGCCCGCGGAAACCCGCGACACACATTTTTTTGCCCGAGGGTATTTGTGATACATACAAATGCAAATAATGGCAAACAGGAAAAACGGCAACAAACAAACCTCGTCTAATAAATTTCCTATCCGCCGAATTCAATTTGGACTCATAATTGCGGTAGGAGGTTTTTTGGTATTTATAGTGGGGGCAAGACCAGAATTATTCCTCTTAGACCGAAGTCCTGTTGTAGGATTTATTCAAATCGCTGTCATGCTTGTTGGACTAGCTTTCATCTGTATTGGCGGTTATCTCAGTCTAGTCGGACTTTGGAAAGGTAATCAACTTAGCATCGCAGCGGAATTGGGAGTCCGCCTGATCAGCACAGGATTTGTGATTGCAGTTTTTTCTGGACTGGCGGATATTTTCGGACTGGGTAGCCATCCAACGCCAGATTTTATCCCCTACTTTGGTAAATGGCAAGCCCGAGGAGTACAGATTGCTGAAGGCTTTATCGCAACAGGAATGCTCATGATGCTGCCTTATTCCAAGAACCCTTTATTCCAAACTCAAAAACCTTCATCCAAATCTTCAGACAACAACTAAGTCTTTTATTAAATTGACCTTTCCTTTTCTTGAACCTTTCCCATACTACACTGTCGTTCTAATAAATTAATTATGGTCATCCACATACAAATCATGTATACTGGTTGAAAAATTTTCATCGATTGGTACCATTATGAATTCACTGGTAAAAAAACATGTTTTAGAGAATGGGTTAACCATCCTCACAAAAGAAATCCATCATGCGTCTTTAATTAGCCATTGGATCTGGTATCGAGTAGGCTCACGCAATGAGGTTGCCGGTAAAACAGGGGTTTCACATTGGGTAGAACATATGCAGTTTAAGGGCACACATAAATACCCGATCAATGTGCTGGATGCGGCAATATCAAAGGTTGGCGGTCATTGGAACGCAATGACATACCTGGATTGGACAACCTATTATGAAACGCTTCCCGCTGATAAAGTCTCGATTGCTATTGACCTAGAAGCAGATCGAATGGTCAATAGTGTTTTTGACCAAAAAGAGACTGAACTGGAAAGAACAGTAATCATCTCGGAGCGGGAGGGGAACGAAAATGAACCCATGTTCCGCCTTAGTGAAGCGACACGTTCTGCGGCTTTCGATCAACATCCCTACGGACAGCAGGTTATTGGCGAAATGCGAGACTTGCGGTCAATATCTCGCGACGACCTCTACAACCATTACCAACAGTATTACACTCCAGAGAACGCTGTCCTTGCCATTGCTGGAGATTTTATTACTGAGGATCTGATCAAGGAGCTCACTCAAAAATATGCGGACATCCCAGTACGAGGGAAATCACCACACAACAAGATAACACCTGAGATCACAATCAAAAAAAGCGATCAGATCACAGTTGAAGGCCCTGGAGATACTGTCTATGTTCAGATCTCATACCGTGCTCCCAAGGCAACCGATGACGAATTCTTCGTATTGATGGTGCTAGACAGCCTATTAACAGGGCCTGCCTCATTATCAATGTTTGGAGGCGGGAGTATATCCAATAAAACAAGCCGATTATACAAGAAACTGGTTGAAAACAATTTATCAGTCAATATCTCCGGTGGACTTCAAGCGACTATCGATCCTTTCCTCTATGATATTCTGGCAATTATTTCACCTGAGAAAGATGCTCAATTGATCATCAAGACTATAACCGAAGAAATTGACCGCATTCAAAATAATTCTGTATCACAAGTAGAGATCGATCGGGCGATTAAGCAAGCTAAAGCATTATTCGCCTACGGTAGTGAAAGCATAACCAACCAGGCTTTCTGGATGGGGTACTCATCCATGTTTGCTGATCACACCTGGTTCGACACATACATAGACAATCTTGAAAAGATTACCAAAGACCGAGTTTTATCAGCAGCCCAGAAATACCTTGATCCCAACCACCGCATAATAGGCATTTACCGCCCATTGCAAAAGGAAAACAAGTAATAATGGACAGCCAAAACACAAAAAACATCCCGGGTCCAGATACCATATCAACCTATACCCTGAAAAATGGAGTAACAGTTCTCAATTTTAGCAATTTCAATTCCCATTCAATTTACATGATTGGCATCTTGAATGGTAGTGGTGCGCATGATCCATCTGGAAAAACAGGATTGGCCCATTTTACTGCCAACCTTCTTTCTCGTGGAACAAAGAATTTATCATTTTCTGACTTTCACAGCCAATTGGAAAATGCGGGTGCTAATCTGGTATTTAGCTGCGGCACCCAACACGCTTGGTTCAGGGGAAAAGCCCTTGCAGAAGATGTGGAATTATTATTCCGCCTAACTTCTGATGGTTTACAAAACCCATCCTTCAATCAAGAATATATCGAACGGTTGCGGACCCAATTGATCGCCGGGCTTACCATTCGCGATCAGGATACTTCCGAGATGGCGTCACTGCTGCTCGACCAACATCTTTTCCCTGATCATCCATATGGACGGCCGATTGATGGATATATTGAAACAATACAATCGATCACAAGATCAGATATTGCCCAATTCCACGAGCAGTTTTATTCACCTGAAAACATGATCATTGTTATTGCCGGAGCAGTTGATGGGGAAGAAATCCGTGATCTTTCAGAAAAATATTTTTCTACATGGAAAAAAGATACTACCGCTCTACCAAAAGACCAGTTAATCCCTCCCTCACTTACTAACATTGTCAGGAAGCATAAATTTTTAGAGGGGAAAAGCCAGGTAGATCTGCTGATGGGTTGCTTCAGCCCCACTCGAACTTCTCCAGATTATCTGCCTGTATTTGTCGGCAACAACATACTTGGGCAGTTTGGTCTGATGGGCAGAATAGGGAAAGTTGTTCGCTCAAAGTCAGGTTTAGCTTATTATGCCTCAAGCAGCGTTAGTTCTTGGTCAGATGTGGGTACATGGAGTTTTTCAGCTGGAGTGAACCCTGAGAACATGGAAAAAGCCATTGACCTCATCAGGAAGGAAATAAAGAAATTTGTGGAATCTCATGTAACCGATCAGGAGTTAAATAATTCCAAATCCCACCTTATTGGCCGCATACCAATGGCGCTGGAATCTAATGCGGGATTAGCAAATTCCATTCTAACAATGCGACGTTTTGAGCTTGGGCTAGATTATTACCAGAAATATGCTGGTCAAATTGTTTCGATCACAGCCAAGCAAATTCTCTCGGCATCTCAAAAATACTTACACCCGGATCACTTAGTGATCACCAGTGCAGGACCCGGCGAAGAAATCATATGAAACCGATAATTTTTAGCGGCATCGATCTGGTTGAAATAGACCGATTTTCCCGACTCGATCCAGCGATACGTAAAAGATTTTATGCACGCGTTTTCACCCCTGAGGAATTGGATTATATCGGAGAGTTATTCAATAAAGCAGCCGGGATATTTGCTGCAAAAGAAGCTATCGCAAAAGCACTGGGCTGCGGGATCGGACCAATCAGTTGGCAAGATATCGCCATCTCACACACACCGAACAACCAGCCAATAGTAACTTTACTGAACAGGGCACAAGAAAAAGCAAAAACACTTCACATAAAACAATGGTCGATCAGTATTACCCACACAAAAAACACAGCAGCTGCGATTGCTATCGCTGCCGCTGATATTGGGGTTGATCAAAATTGATATGATTATTCGGATAAAAACTCCAGCCAGAAATGATTAACAATCACGCGTTCGTTGGGTAGAACTTTGGTCTTAACATCCAATTCCAGGGGTTTCTCAAGAGTAACCGGATTAACAAAACATTTCTTAGGTACATAACCATATTTTAATTCAAAGAATTTGACCGCGGAGGTTATCCGATCTTTAATATCAACATTTCCCTGGTTGTCATACCACAACATTCCTTCTTTCATACTTTCATCTACCTCCAATTTCTTTGTTACTAATTATAGCACCTATGTTCTAATTTATCAATAAAATATTCATCAACCACCCTACCAGATGGATATTTTATTTTTTTTAAGGTATGCTTAACCACAAATCAAACAATCATTAGGAGGTTCATATGATTAAAGAAGCTGTACAGGATGCGGATCGAAGAATGCGCAGCGCTATTCAATCCCTCAAGGATGATCTCGCTGGTATACGCACCGGAAGAGCCAACCCTGGCCTGGTAGAAAAATTATCTGTTGAATATTACGGATCACCTGTTCCGCTGATTCAGTTAGCCACGATCAGCGTTCCAGAACCCCGTCAATTACTCATCAAACCATTTGATGCAGGATCAATTAAGGATATTGACCGCGCCATCCAATCTTCGAATCTTGGGCTGACACCTATCAACGATGGCAAAGTGATTCGTTTGAACCTGCCCTTACTCACCGAAGACCGCCGGCGCGAAATATCCAAATTCGTCAACAGCCGCCTGGAAGAAGCGCGTGTAGCAGTGCGCAATGTACGCCGTGATGCCATCAAGGATATGAGAGATTTTGAAAATGAAAAATTAATTTCCGAAGATGATCTCAAGCGAGGCGAGGGGGATATTCAAAAACTTACGGACAAAATCGTTGAAGAGATCACCTCCTTAGGTGCTGAAAAAGAAAAAGAGATTATGGAAATCTGATCAAATTATGTCACCCAGTAAAGAAACAATAGAATTTGATAAACTGCCCACCCATATTGCCATCATTATGGATGGTAATGGACGGTGGGCAGAAAAAAAGCACCTTCCTCGAATGGCCGGCCACCGTGCCGGTACTGAAAACCTCAGAAACATCATCAAGGCTTGTGTTGAATTTGGTGTTAAATATCTAACCGTGTATGCTTTTTCAACTGAGAATTGGAAACGCTCACAGGACGAAATTAATGGTTTATTACAGATCTTAGCAGATGTTTTAGAGAAGGAAACAGGAGAACTGCATCAGCAGGGAGTCTGCCTGCGGCATATCGGCCGTCTAGAAAAATTGAGCCCAAAAATACAAAAAAATATTAATTCCGCCGTCCAATTGACCAAAGATAATGATCGCTTGATCATGAATATTGCCTGGAATTATGGTGGGCGGGATGAAATCATTTATGCTATCCAACACATAATTGACGAAGGAATAAAGGCTGATAAAATCAATGAGGAAATATTCAGTAAATTTCTTTTTACTCATCAATCCCCAGATCCTGACCTGGTCATTCGCACATCAGGCGAAATGCGCACTTCCAATTACCTCATCTGGCAAAGTGCTTACTCAGAATGGTATTTCACACCCATTCTTTGGCCTGACTTTGGCCGAGAACAATTAATGGAAGCCATTATTGATTTCGGAAATCGTGAGAGACGCTACGGGGGACGAAACAGAAAAGATTCAAGCCAATCACATGTTAGTTAAACGCACGATCAGTGCTTTAATACTCCTCATTATCAGCCTATCCTTAGTTTTTACTGGAGGATGGGTATATACAGTGGGCATCGCTTTGATTTTGTCAAGCGCTATCTTGGAATTCATCGATCTTTTCACCAAAGACGAATATCACCCTAATCCTTACCCACCAGCGATAGGAACAATATGTATTATTTTTTTCACATATCTTGATAATCCTGTTTTAATATCCTTTGTATATACTCTCACTATTCTCACCATTTTCATACTTACTATTTTGAACTATAAACGCAATGAGAATACTGCCGCCTTTGACCTCTTAATTGAAATGGCAGCATTGCTCTTCATCACATATCTAGGAAGTTACCTGATCAAGATCCGTTTTCTCCCAAATGGGCTATTTTGGATCATGATTGGCATCATCCCAGCTGCTGTTGGTGATGCAGGGGCATATTTCTCTGGAAGCCTATTCGGAAAACGTAAATTAGCCCCAAATCTAAGCCCGAATAAAACAGTCGAAGGATATATAGGTGGTGTATTTTCAGCGATGTTGACCGGCTATGCGCTTGGATTGATCGCAAATTTATACGTTCCGAACATCACAGTAACTGCAAGCACACTAATTGGATGCATCACGGGCATACTATCCCCATTCGGAGATCTTTCAAAAAGCATCTTCAAACGCCAATTCAAACGCAAGAACACTGGCAATATCATTCCCGGACATGGCGGGGTATTAGACCGGATCGACACCTGGCTATGGGCTGGTCCAATCGCATATTATCTTATTGTATTTTTCTTCCTGTAAAAGTGGAAAACGCCGCAGATTCTTGCGGCGTTTAAGTTTATTTGATCGCAAATGTCATTTCCACTTGCGCATTGATCGGCACTTGACCAGACGCAATCGGAACTGACTCCGCCATTCCCCCACCTCCCCCAATACCATACCCATAAAAAGGTGCCGCCGAAGTTATTGGTGAAGAAGAAATGGAAATTAAATCTCCCAGTTCAAAACCAGCTGCTTGCACCAGCTCTTGTGCTTGCGCCTGAGCTGCCTGGACTGCTAAATTTCGAGCGGCTGACTGTGCTTCAGACTTATCCTGCACGTCGAAATTGACTCCATAGATATTATTCGCTCCGCCTCTGGCAGCAGCATCTAATATCTCGCCCAGTTTTTCCAACTGGCGTACGGTGATATAGACTGTATTTTCGACCGAATAATACGTGTTTACTGGATTTCCCTGATAATCATAATCAGATTGCTGGTATACATTGAAATAGGATGTTTGGATATCCTTTTCTTCAACACCTTCTTCCGTCAATGCAGCCTGGATTGCCTTTGCCTGCTCATTGTTTATCGCAATCGCTTCAATAACAGTTGCACCCTGTGAGCGGACACCAATATCAATATAACCCATATCTGGAACCACATACACCTGACCAGAACCGCTTACTGTAATCGTTGCAATCTCAGCGTTTTGCCCGTCTACCGATACACCAGAACCCGAACAGGAACTCAATAGCATTGAAAAAGCTCCTAGAACAAGAACAATACTCTTTATCTTTTTCATACACACCTCCATACCCATATTATATGAACAAAAGCCTATTCAATGAAGTTCCCCGCTTTTCTGTGGCAGGGAATTGCTTTTTACTTGATGTGTTTGTAATAACATGTTATGATGAGTATGTCCTTTCAATCGATTGCCCCCCTCAATCGGTTGGAAGGGCATTTTTATTATTTTTTTCTCGTAGTTCGGATGATCACGAATACCCCGGCGATGATCAGCATCGCTGGCCATAAGTATTGGGAGTATGCCCATAGGTCCAAGTATGGAACAAGACGGCGGACAAGATAATATACTCCCCATGCAATTAATCCTACGCCCGTGAAAATGATCAATTCAGAGTTGGGCTGCCGAGAAATTTCACCAATTTCTCTTCCCATCTGATGGAAACGGGTACCCAAATCATTCATTTGAAAAGCTCCATCCTCTTCGGCAGATGAATCACTCGGTACAATCATCCATAGGAGGAAGTAGATGAGTACTGAAAATTCTCCAAGAACTGTCCACGCGATAAAAAATACGCGAATCAAGACAGGATCAATCCCTAAAAAAGTGCCAAGCCCAGCACACACACCGCCCAATACTCGATCAGGTTCACTGCGATATAAACGTTTTGCCATAATTACCTCTTCAATTAATTGTGTTTTTGATACTTTAACTACGTATTAGAGATTTATAAGTTTCGCAATCTAAACATAGTAATTATCAGCGCAGGTGCAAAAGTCCTCAGTGCGAGTACGATTAGCACATGCTGCCGTATTGGAGCAAATGCTGTGGTGGTAACAGATGTGCCATCTGATTCGGTAGTAGTGGGCATACCCGGCCATGTGACTAGCAAGAAAACCTCTACACGATCAAAAAATCCGGACCTCAATCATGACAAACTACCAGACATGATCGAAAAGCAGATTGAGGAATTGTTTCAACGACTTGATAAATTGGAGACCAGACCCTCCCATTAGGCCAATAAAATAGAAAAAAGCTGCTATTTAGATTGAGGTGGCTTCATTTTTTTGTCCTTCGCCATCGTTCCGACGACAATTAAAACCAGTCCAATCCCGCTTACCAGGATTAGTGCCAATCCCATCGTCTGGCGGTCAAGCCCAAAAATACCGCTGCCGTTGTCTTCAGAGTTTAAAGCCTGCGTCTTTACAGCCTGTGCTGTTTGAACGGGAACCGGAGTTCGGGTTGGTGGGCGGGGTGTTTGTGTGGCAGTTGGTGAAGGTGTTGGTGTATAAGCTGGCTGCACAAACAGTGTTTGTCCCACATAGATCACCGCATTCGCGGAAAGATTATTTAGTGCCAGAAGCTGATCTACCGTCACCTCGTAAGCTATGGCGATATTCCATAATGCTTGCCCAATTTCTACTTCATGGATGATAGACCCGTCTTCGTTTGGGGTAACAACAGTTACTGGCGCAATTTTCGGCGTAACCGCAGTTGTTGGAACAGTTGAAGCCACTCCGCCGCTGGAAGATCCTCCAGACCCATATTGGACAGCGAAGTTGATGATGTAATATATAAAACCGTCACCTTCCGTAACACCCGCTCCAACATGCACAACATCCGGATGCAACATATTACCCATATGGGCGTCATCATTCCAGAAGGAGTACACAATCTCGCTGAGAGGGATGCTATTGTTTCCGCCAGCCCAGTTTTCAAGCACATTCCACCCCGGTCCTACAAAATAACCTGCAGCTGCTGCCCGGTCGATTGCGGCAGTTCCGCCCGCACCAACATGCCCCATATCCCAGCTGGGAAAATTAGTCCCATACTCACTGCCTAGATAGTCAGACTGCATCTGGGCAGCAGACATCAAGGCACCATCGATTTCCATTGCTAGAAGGCTATTATTCAGGCGCAGACCATTCACCATAGAGATCAAGTCATACGGAGATGGCGCGGCTGATTGAACCTGCCGTAAAGGAAATACCAGAGAAATAAAAACTGCTATTAGTAGAAAAAAGCGTGATTTTTTCATACCTAAATTATAAATGAATAAATCCTGAAAAATTTACCGCCGCTGAATACCAACCACTACCAAAATCAGCCCGACTCCAAAGATAGCAAAAAAAAGCAGATAATACAAATTCATATCAGCGCTGTGGTTTTTTACAGCTTCTTCAATCAAAGGAGGAGAACTGGTTTCTAAGATGGTTTGATCGGGTACGGTCGGTGAAACCTTATTCATGCCTGGTTGATTTTCGGGAGTTACAGTTGCCGGTGATGGCAGTTTGATAAGAATTTCCTGCCCAATATATATGACATCATCCGGTCCCCATCCGATTAAGTTCCCTCAGGCGGCCTACACTCACCTTATAGTGGTGTGCCAGTAACCATAGAGACTGCCCTGATTGAACTAAATGGATCACAGACCCATCATCCTCGGGCTCTGCCAAAACCACAGGCGCGATGAAATCTAAAACAACCTGTTGGGTCACAGCGCTTGCTCCAGAAGCGGAATTAACCGGATGCGGGGTTAACCCCGCATCCCCCCAAAAAGCAGCCACATCCACAATGACATAGGCGGTGGAACCGCTGATGGCTACACCAACTCCAATGTGCTGACCTCGCTCATGAAGCATAGTATGCATATGCGCTTCGTCTGACCATCCAGTGGCTATTAGAGTTTCTATACTCATATTCAGAGGAATAGCAGCCCAATTTTCATTAATATCAAGACCTTCAATATATGGGTATCCAACAGCCAAAGCACGTGCATCCGCATCTGTTCCGCCAAGTCCCACGTGACCATTACCAATATTGGGGGCAATAGAAGCCAGGTAATCCGCCTGCCCCTGTGCGGCAAGCATCAGCAGATTATCCACAGAATACGGAGGTAAACCATAACTGGCTCGAAGAGCATTTACTGAGGCAATTACATCATAAGGGGTGAGTGCATGAAAAGGAACAGCAGCGGTCATGAACATCAATTGAAACACTGCCAGACTAATGATTAAAAGAAGTTCAATCGTATGTTTACTGCGCATAAAACGACCGTTTTGTTATTGTAATTGTTATCTTATCTTATTAATCAAATTCCCAATCCACCAACATCTCCTTGCAATCATGCGCAGTCATATCCAAAGAAAGCGGCGTAATTGAAGCGTAACACTTGCTCAGCGCGCCTATATCTGTCCCCTCTTCCGGTATACCAGTGGGCGCTTCTCCACCAATCCAATAATATGGCCGTCCCCGCGGATCTTCCCGCCGCACTAACTCATCCCGGTACACACGCATTCCCTGCCGGGTAATACAGTATCCTTTCAGCTTATTCATTGAGCAGTAAGGAACATTCACATTCAGAAGAATATTTTTAGGAAGCTTCTTTTCCCAAACGATTTTTGCAATATTAGCACCAACTATCGCTGCTGTTGAATAGTCCAGAGACCCTTCATGATATTCCGGCGCATCTAACGATACTGCAACACCAGGCAAGCCCCAAACTACCGCCTCCATCGCAGCAGTAACGGTACCAGAATATGTAACATCATGGCCTAGATTTGCATTGGGATTGATGCCGGATACTACCATTTCTATAGGCTCATCTAACAACCCCAAGAACGGCAGTGCCACACAGTCTGAAGGAGCCCCATCACAAGCCATTGCCGGGCTGCCGTCCGCCAATGTTATTTCTTTTACACGCAGTGGGCGCGACATTGTTTTTACATGTCCAGAGGCAGACCAATTTCGGTCCGGTGCTACAACAGACACCTTTCCTATTTTTCTTAATTCCTTTGCAAGTGCTAACAGCCCTGGAGCATATACGCCATCATCATTGGTTACAAGAATATGCATTTTATCCTTTCAGTAATAACGATTAATTGATCACGACCACATAAATAGTTTAACTTTACCTCTCTTAAATCCCACCACCCATTTCACAGCATAAGTCTACCGTAATATTACTGTAATTATGTTATACTTGGCTGGCTTCATTTAGAAGCAGTAAAAATACACACGCAGATAAATGATCCCTGCGTGCCACCGGAAAAAACGGCGGCTGGGGATAGAAAGTTTATATGCGGAGGATAAAAACGCAAAGGAGATTGACCAATGAGTTTAAACGTTTCTATGAAAACCCTTTTAGAAAGCGGCGTGCATTTTGGCCACCGCACAAATAGATGGGACCCCCGAATGAAACCGTACATCTTCACAGAACGTAACGGTATTCATATTATTGACCTACAGCAAACTGTCCAAGAGTTGAGAAAAGTATATGTTATCATCCGCGACAAGATAGCAGATGGCGGCAACATTCTATTTGTTGGAACAAAACGTCAGGCGCAGGAAACAATTCAGATGGAAGCAGAACGATGCGGGATGCCGTATGTGATAGAACGCTGGCTGCCCGGAACACTCACCAACTGGATGACCATTCATCAGCGCATCATTGAACTCGAGCGACTGGAAAAACTGCGCGATTCTGGTGAGATTGACCGGCTTGTAAAAAAAGAAGGGCTGATGATCGAACGTAAGATCAAACGCCTGCTCATCCACTTGAGTGGTATTCGCCACATGAACGGTGTGCCCGACATGATCTTCGTTGTTGATATTAACCGAGAAGACACAGCGGTACACGAAGCTAATCTAAAAAAGATTCCTGTGATCGCCTTAGTTGATACCAACTGCAACCCAGAAAATATCGACCACCTCATTCCATGCAATGATGACGCTATTCGAGCAATCAAATTGATGGCCGCGAAAATGGCCGATGCGGTAATTGAAGGTATGGAAATGCGCAAGAAAGAGGAAATTGAAACCAAAGAATCTACCTCTAAGAGCAAATTCGATGAGCGCAGTCAAGTTACCATTGAAGAAGAGATAGACGACAAGGATCTGCTGGGAGAAGCGACGCTTCAAAAATTAGCAGAGAGCAAACGAGAAGCTGAAGAAGCGGCAGCGGCAAAAGCTGCCAAGGAACCTGCAGAAGAACCTGCCAAAGATGCAAAGGAAGAAGCTGCTGAAGAAGTCACTAAAGAAGCGGCAGCGACAAAAGCTGCTGAGGAACCTGCAGAAGAACCTGCCAAAAATGCAAAGGAAGAAGCTGCTGAAGAACAACCCACTGAAGAAACCGCGAATGAAGAAACTCCGGAAGAAACTGATTCAGAAAATAAAACCGAATAATCTTAAAGGACAATAATAATTAAGGAACAATAATGGCAGTAACAACTGAAGATATTAAAAAATTAAGGGAAGCGACTGGCGCAGGCATATTAAACTGCCGATCAGCTCTCGAGGAAACTGGCAACAACTTTGAAAAAGCCATAGATTACCTGCGTGAAAAGGGACTGGCAGCGGCTAAAAAGCGTGCTAACCGCGAAGCATCAGAAGGGTTTGTTGAATTATACTCACATGGTAATGGTCGAGTTGGCGTGATGGTTGAAGTAAATTGTGAAACTGACTTTGTCGGACGATCAGAAGCATTTCGTAAATTCACTCACGAGGTTGCCCTTCAGATCGCAGCTACATCCCCTCAATATATTCGCGAAGATGACATTCCCGCCGAAGCATTAGAACGTGAAGAAAAGATCGCAACAGCTCGCGCAAAAGAAGAAAAAAAACCGGAAAATATCATTCCAAAGATTGTTGAAGGATATCTGAAAAAATTCAAGGATGAGGTTGTCCTGCTGCGTCAGGCATATATTCGAGATGAATCCCTCACCATCCAGGATCTCATCAACGAAAATGTAGCATCAATGGGTGAAAACATCATCATCCGCCGATTTGCTCGTTATGAATTAGGTGAAGAAACTACAGCCGATTCTGAAGCGAAAATAGAGTAACCCATTAAAAAGCCAACCATACGGTTGGCTTTTTTTGAAAGGAGCAACATGCCGCAATCTAAATATAAGACGATCATGCTCAAGCTAAGCGGTGAAACGCTGGCTGGCCCAGAGGGGTTCGGAATTAACGCCCAGAAAGCCCGGGATATTGCCCAGCGTGTAAAAGTAGTGCGCAACCTAGGCGTACAGGTGGCTATTGTAATTGGCGCAGGCAATCTATGGCGCGGGCGAACTGGATTAGAAATGGGAATGGACCAAGCTACTGCGGATTACATGGGAATGCTTGGCACAGTCATGAACGCGCTCGCATTAATGGATGCCCTGGAAAAGATAAACGTGGAAACACGTGTGCAGTCTGCGATTGAAATGAGGGCTGTAGCAGAACCATATATTCGCCGCCGGGCAATCCGCCATCTAGAAAAAGGGCGGGTGGTTGTTTTTGGCGGTGGAACCGGCAATCCATTCTTCTCAACAGATACCGCCGCCGCTCTACGGGCTAACGAGATTGGCGCAGATGTATTGATCAAAGCAACCAAAGTTGATGGCATGTACGATAGCGACCCCAAAGACAACCATCACGCAAAGAAAATTGACAAAATAAGCTACATTGAAGCGCTCAACCTCCGCCAAGCTGTCATGGACAGTACCGCCGTATCCCTGTGCATGGAAAACAAACTCCCTATTCTTATTCTCGATTTTTGGGACAAATCAGCCCTTCTAAAAGCCATAAAAGGCGAAAAAGTTGGTACGCTCGTATCCGATTAGCACTTCCGCTTGACTTTTCTCTTGTTTAAGAGATAATTGGAACAATTAATTAAATAGCGTTGACGGAGGAAAGTAATCCGGTGAATTCCGACAGGGAAGCAGGGGCACAGACTGAGACCCCCGCCCGATTAAAACCGGCCGAAGTTCCCTCCTGAGCAGAGCGGGTGAATGCATTTGCTACTAGTCCGCCCCGCACGCGCAGCGATACCAGCGCAGCCAATCGCTTGAAATTCTCAAGCCATTGGACCAAGCGGGCTGATCTCGGCCAAGCAGGGTGGTACCACGGTTTACCCCGTCCCATGCGGACGGGTTTTGCGTTTATTACAGGAAATCATTATTGCAGGAGATCATATGAGTGAAAAAACGGAATTGATCCAGGAACTGGAAGCGCTGCAAAAAAAAGCGGAATTGGAACTCACAGATATTCAAGACGCCGTTTCACTTCAAAGTTGGCGGACAGCATACCTCAGTCGTTCTTCGGATGTGATGGCTTTCTTTAAGCGCCTCCCAGAAGCGCCTAAAGAAGAACGCCCCAAGATCGGGCAATTTGCTAATCAGGTCAAAACTGCCTTAGAAAAACAATTCGAGAAAAAAGAAAACATGATCAAGCAGGCGGATTTGGATGCAAACTTGAAGAATGAACACCTTGACGTAACACTCCCCGGTCGTAAACCAGCACGAGGCCGCCTGCATATCCAGACCCTTGTTCTGCGGGAGATCTACCACATTTTCGCGGAAATGGGCTTTCAGGTCTATCGATCTCCAGAAGTAGAAAGTGATGAGAACAACTTTGAACTTTTGAATATACCCGCCCATCATCCAGCCCGCGATTTATGGGATACCTTTTACACCACAAAATCCGGTGTCATTATGCGCACCCACACCTCACCAGGTCAAGTGCGTGCCATGCGCGAATTTTCTCCAGAACCAATCCGTGTGGTCCTTCCTGGTATGTGCTATCGATATGAGCAGATTGATGCCAGCCATGAGATCCAATTTAACCAGGTTGAACTGTTAGCTGTCGGCAAGAATATTACCTTTGGAGATATGAAAGGTACCCTGGAAGAATTTACCAAGCGCATGTATGGTGAGAGTGTCCGGACACGCATGCGCCCATCTTATTTTCCTTTCGTTGAACCAGGTGCTGAGATGGATGTGGAATGCTTTGTGTGTGCTGGAAAGGGCTGCTCAGTTTGCGGCGGAAAGGGTTGGCTGGAAATTCTCGGCTGCGGCATGGTTCACCCTGTTGTTCTCCGCAATGGCGGTTATGATCCGGAAATTTACTCGGGCTTTGCGGCCGGGCTTGGACCAGAGCGCATTTCGATGCTGCGCTACCGCATTGATGATATCCGTAATTTCTGGGGAAATGATGTTCGATTCCTGGAACAGTTTTAAGAAGGAGAAAGAGGCATTATGGAACTTGTATATTCCTGGCTAAAAGAATATGTTGATGTAAATTTACCCATTGTGGACCTGGCACACTCGCTCACCATGCTTGGCATGGAAGTGGAAAATGTGCGCCTGGTAGGTTTACCAAAACCAGAAGGCAAGAACACAGGCATCACTTTCCACGGGTTAGCGTGGGATCCTGAAAAATTTGTTGTCGCTCGCGTGGATAAGGTCATGCCGCACCCCAACGCGGACCGTCTTGTATTATGTCAATTATTCGACGGTAAAGAAGAGCTTACTGTGCTCACTGGCGCCCCAAACCTCTATCCTTACAAAGGCAAAGGACAACTTGATCAGCCATTGAAAGTCGCCTATGCGCGGGAAGGCGCAAAACTATATGACGGCCACAAACCCGGCCATGTGCTGACTACTTTAAAACGCATGAAGATCCGCGATGTGGAATCTTTTTCAATGATCTGTTCTGAAAAAGAACTGGGCATTTCAGAAGAACATGAGGGGGTGATAATTTTAGATGACACCGCTCCTGAAGGGTCCCCGCTGGTTGATTATATGGGAGATGCGGTTTTTGAAATCGCTATTCTTCCTAACATGGTACATTGCGCAAACGTGATTGGCGTTGCCCGAGAAGTGGCGGCTTACCTGAATAAACCCCTCAAATTTCCAGATACTGCACTTCCTGTGGGTGGAACGCCTATGAAAGGAAAAATCTCAATTGAGATAAAAAACAATGAATTAAACCCGCGCTTTGTAGTGGGTTTGCTGCAGGGTGTAAAAGCCCAACCCAGCCCCTATTGGGTGCGGTACCGCTTACAGTTAGCTGGAATGCGCCCGATCAATTCAATTGTTGACGCCACCAACTACGTCATGCTAGAAGCAGGCGAGCCCCTGCATGCCTTCGATTATGACATCCTGGTGAAGCGTGCAGGCGGAAAATCGCCAACTATCATCACCCGCACTCCGAAAAAAGGCGAAAAGCTAACCACCCTTGATGAGGTAGAACGCGAATTGGATGATTTCACCGAACTTGTCTGTGACACATCTGGTCCATTATCATTGGCTGGTGTCATGGGCGGATTAGAAAGTGAGGTATCCGATCAAACAACCAATGTCCTCCTGGAGGGCGCTTCATGGAACTTCATTAACATCCGTAAGACAGTTGCTTCCCAGCGCTTGAAATCAGAAGCATCTTACCGCTTTGCCCGTAATGTCCACCCGGCACTTGCTGAAACCGGTGTCCGTCTTGGTTTGCAGCGCATGACTGCTTGGAGTGGTGGTGAAATCGCTGATGGATTGGTGGATATTTACCCCACGCCAAGAGTGGATCCAATTGTTACCATCAGTGAAGCGGATGTTGAGCGGCTGCTGGGTGTTCATATAAAAGCAAAGAAAATTGCTGCATTACTTGAACGCTTGGAATTCAAATGTACCGTTAATAACGATCTGGTTAACGCCCAATCACCCGCTTACCGTACAGATATCGGTGAAGCAGCTATTGGAAAAGCTGATGTGATCGAAGAAGTAGCGCGTCTGTACGGGTTCGATAAAATACCTCCCACCCGCTTACAGGCAGAACTCCCCCCTCAGCGCGGAAATGCCGCCGAAGAACGTGATCGGCTGGTTCAGGATACATTGGCCAGTCTGGGTCTACAAGAGGTCATTTCTTACCGCCTGACCAACCCAGAAGCAGAACAGCGGCTATATCCTGCCCACAGTCAATCAGAAACATTGCACTATGTGGAAATCCAAAATCCAATCTCAGTCGATAAGCGCGTCCTTCGCCGCAGTCTCTTAGCCAGCGTGTTGGAAGCACTCGAACGAAATATCCGCCAGCGGGAACGTTTGACACTTTTCGAAATTGGTCCAGTTTTTATCCCGAAAGAAGAAGAATTGCTTCCCGATGAGCCCTTCCGCTTGGCAGTCGCTTTGAGCGGTCTCCGCCACCCCAACGCCTGGGATACCGAAACATCTGTAAATCTGGATTTCTTCGACCTGAAAGGGATCATCGAAGCACTTCTGCAAGCTCTCCATATTGACGAATATACTTTCACAATTGATTCGCATGCCTCGTTTCATCCCGGAAAATGTGCCCTGCTTACTATTGGTAAGGAAAAGATTGGATGGTTGGGAGAATTGCACCCGAAGGTTATTGAGAATTATGGTTTCCTCGAAGCGCCCGTTCTCGCTGCCGACCTTGATCTTGAACTACTTTGTACATTTAGCCCAAAGGATTTCATTGCAACACCCCTCGCCGTATATCCGCCCATCATTGAAGACCTGGCAATGATCGTCCCTGAAGAAACCTCATCAGCTGAGATCGAGAAAGTAATTTATACGAGCGGCGGATTCCTCCTTAAGCAGGTAGAATTGTTTGATATCTTTCGGGGAGAACAGATTGGTGAGGGGAAAAAGAGCATGGCATACCGCCTTACATATCAGGCACCAAATCGTACCCTTACCGACAAAGACGTCGGTAAGTTACGGGTCCGCATCATTAAACAGCTTGAAAAAGAACTTAGCGCAAAAGTCCGTAAAGCAGATTGAAACAACAATAATGGTTACGCAGTATGTTAAAAGAAGCGGCAAAAATAGCCGCTTCTTTTTTATCTGCTAGTTCCCTACACAAAGTCCTTGTATAATTAAACGGTCAAAGGTCAGCTCCGAGCTGCCACAAACCTCACAACAAGGATGTCATTATGGTTCGTTCAAAATCTCTTAATTATTTTATGTTCGGAGCGCTATATTTCACCCAGGGTACCATCCTGGCTTATTTCCTTAGCATCAACGCTCTCTACTTCATAGAAAATGGCCTCAGCGGCTCTGACCTCGGCGTCTTTGGCATAATTGCTATGATTCCCTTTGTAATCAAGGTGCTTTATGGAATGTTAAGCGATCGTGTTCCATTGTTCGGTATGGGGCATCGTAAACCGTATATCCTGATCGGTTTATCTATTCAGATTGCATGCCTGATCGCTGTGCCATATATCAACATTTCGTCCAATTTCTGGCTGTTTGTAAGCGTTGCCTTCCTCCTTCAGATGGGAATGGCACTCTATGATACCTGCACGGATGGGTTGGCACTCGATACCATCCCAAAGGAAGAAGAAGGCACTATCCAGGCCATAATGGTAGGTGGTCGGGCATTGGGGCTAATTCTCACCGCTCCACTGGTAGGCCTCCTGGCAGAATATGCCGGCTGGCGTTGGGTTTTTTGGGTACTGGCTCTTTCCACCCTGATTCCAATACCTTTTGTACTCGGTATTCACGAAGAAGAACGCACGGTTGAGCAGGAATTCAAATGGGAAGCATTTAAGGCATTCAAAGATCGATATGTGATCGCGATCGCACTGATCGGATTCGTATTCTTTACCGTCTACGCGGGCGTAAACGCAGTTGTCAATCTCTCCCTTGAGATGCGCTTTCCGCTGCAATTTAACAAAGCGGTAGCTGGATTGGTCTCTTCTGTTCTTGGTTTAGGTATTATTCTCGGCGGTATATTTGGCGGGCGCGTGATGGATACCCTTGGTAAAAAGAAAGCCATCTGGGCTGCACTCCTCACTTCTCTCATTGCAAATGCTGCTTTTGCCCTCCTTCCCAATCCGAGTTGGGTCTGGCCAGTTGTGTTCATTCTTGGTCTCTCTTTTGGTGTCCAACAAACCATCATCTTTGCCATGTCTATGAACGCGTCTGATTCCCGTATTGCTGCATCCATGTATTCCATCCTCATGGCAGTCACCAATGTCGCTCAGGGTTTTGGCATGTTTCTCACCGGAAGATTATCTGATACTATCAGCTTCAGCTTATTGTTCATAATCATGGGATTGGTTAACCTGCTCGCAATTCCATTCATCCATACCATTAAACAAACTGGAAAAATGATCGGCGAGTATTAATCAGATTTCACCAAACTCATTTATATAATTAGAGTATTACTCTTCGGTTTTTGTCAAGGGCAAGCAACATCAAAGGGATTTCAAATTATCAAATACACATTCGTGAAAATCCGTTTCAATCGCTGCATCTAGTTCTCCTACGGTGTTTTATCCAGCAATGTAATCATCTCCTGCACCATCTTCTCCCGTTTTGCTTGCAGCGTAATCCCAGGTTTGGATTCAAGCTGTTCGTCCATTTCTACCAAACAGATAGCCGCGTAATCACGAAAAAAAACCCGACTGGTGGACTGGACCGCTGAATATATGGCTGTGAGCTGCTGCATGATCTCTCTGCAGTCTCGCTCTTCATCCAACATGGTTTGCACTCCGCGAACCTGTCCTTCGATCCGCCTTAACCGCTGGATGAGTTTCCCTTTCGTTTCATCATTCTGGATTTTCATTATTATTATCCTTGTTTAGTACCGGCGCACGGCCAGTAAAGATTTAACCACCTCAGGTAAAACCGCCGCTTGATCCGCAGCTACTGCCAGACGAGATAGCTGATCCTGAGGAGGAAAAACCGAAAGAAGCAGCTGTGGAGATTTTCTTGCTAGTGTCCTTATCCCCGCAAAAAGGGCAAGTTTGAACTTGATCCGCTTCAGAAAAGCGAACAATTTGTTCAAACTCTTGCTCACAGTTATTACAGTGATATTCGTATAAGGGCATAAGCTAATCTCCTTTAGAGATTTCATACTATACCCCAGTATAGCCTTATTTGCAAGGGTATCAAAGATGTTAGACAAGCAAAACACCATTTTAATTAAACTATAAGGATATCTAAACGATCTGATGTGAAAATAATCACCCAAAACCTTATGATAGGCTCTGATAATATCAAAGGAGCACTCACGGGAACATACACACAGCTTACCCAAGCACAAAGATACCAGATATCTGCCTTATTGAGAATAGGGCATCGCCAAACAGAGATAGCCGAAACGATAGGAGTACACAAAGCAACTATCAGTCGAGAGATCAGGCGTAATAGGGGCAAGAGAGGTTATCGTCCTATATAAGCGCATCAGATAGCGATAGAAAGGCGAGCAAGGGCCAAAAGACAAATCACCACAGCAGTATGGGATATGATCAATCAGCTAATAAAACTTTTAGATATTCTGGTGCGATATTTTCTATTGTAAAATTTAATGCTCTTTTTTTGAGAATAGACGAATCAATCGGATTATTAAGGGTTTCAATTATTGCATTTGCTAATGCTGATGGACAATCAACAGGAGTTAATCTACCATACAATCCGTTTTCTAAAATCTCAGCAGGACCACTGGGACAATTGGTTGATACAACAGGTGTGCCGCATGCCATAGCTTCAATTAACACATTTGAGAGACCTTCACGTGTAGAAGATACCACGAATACATTTGCTTTTGACATATAGGCATATGGATTGGATTTATAACCTGGCAAATCAATGTACTTGTCAATCCCCAATTTCCTTGCTAATGAAATAAGTCGCACTCGTTCACTTCCCTCACCAAGGATAATTAAATACGCTTTCATTTGATTTATGATTAACGAGAAAGCCAATAAAAGATTGGCAAAGTCTTTTTGTGCAGATAATCTACCTACAGATAAAATAACGGGATATTTTTTTTGTAACAACCAAGGGTGATTTACATTTTCTCGGGCAGAATTAAAAAGTTCGGGCGTCACGACTGGATTGTAGATTGTTTGGATTCTATCCATAGGAATTGCAGAGGTGATACTTAAAGCATGTGATGCACCCTGTGATACAGCTAAGATTGCATCCGAATAAGGATAAAGCAGTCGGGCAAATATTGGTCTGAGTTTTTCCTTCAAGGATTGGTCTTTTGCAACTACTGATATATCCATATGTTCTGAAACAACAAGTCTAAAGGAGCTCCTAATAATTTTCTTGGCGATTATTGCAACACAATTGTTGTGGGTTTGTGAAGAAAGAACTGCATCAGGGCGGATATTATTTAGATAACGGATCAATGCCGGTATGGCAAACAAAGTCCTTGAAGCGCCCAAGTCAATTATTCTAATTCCGTTATGGACTTGTTTAATCAATTCGCCTTTTCCAGAAACAACTACAAGATCAACGTTAATCCCTTGGCGAACAAATTCACGCGCTAAATTTATACTACCCTTTTCAATACCACCTACGCGAAAAGAAGAAAAGAAAAAAGCAACACGTTTAGGCATTATTATTTCCAACTGGACAGGTCGCGTCCTATTAAACGTTCAAGCTCAATGATCTGGTTAAGAAAACTTTTTCTGATATGATTTTCAAGTTCTATATTAAGCGGCGGATATGACCACTTCTGCATGTTTGAATCCCTTAATTTTACTTTTAATTTGTAACGATATTTTAATGGGAGAATACTTTTTACTAAATCCTTTACAATAGATTTGTCATGTAACCATTTATGAAGCAACCGGCTTCGAGGGATTTTTGCTGGGTTTGAAATGGTTTTTTTAAATATAAATTGCTGATTAACACCTAAAAATTTAAGCAAACCAGTTAATTCTTTCTTTTTGAGATTTATTAAATCTTCTTGCAGTAAAAAATAAAATTGGTTCGGGGAAAAATATTTAAAATACTCTTTAATTTGATTCAAATAATTGCTACCGCGAATATAACCGTGTGTCATAGCTCCTGAATATATTAGTTCTTTCCAATTTTCACTTATCAGGGATTCTTCA
>CBDAFG010000074.1:0-4431 GCA_965195205.1 uncultured Pelolinea sp.
TAGTTTGGTGTTGGAGTTTTTGGAATTGACGTTGATACATAATTTTTCCTATTATTATTTAGTATAGCGTCATTATCAGTCTTCCGCAAGAATCATGCCATAGTTATTTCTATAATGTTAGAATTATTTTATATGAAAAAACTTACGATCATCGTTGGTGGTTTATCCGGTTGCGAAGCTGCTTGGCAAGCAGCTGAAAGAGGTGTTCTTGTTTCATTGTATGAAATGCGTCCATATCACACAACAGGTGCTCACCAAACAGACAATCTCGGTGAGATAGTTTGTTCTAATTCTCTTGGCTCACAATTACTAGATCGCCCCTCTGGTTTATTAATTAATGAATTAGAAATGCTCAACTCATTATTAATAAGAATCGCCAAATCTTGTGCAGTTCCCGCTGGGCATGCTTTAGCAATTGACAGACATTTGTTCTCTAAAAGAATTACTAAAGAAATCACTTCACATCAAAACATACAAGTTATTAGAAAAGAGATTCGATCAATCCCAAGCAGCCCAACAATCATCGCAAGTGGCCCCCTAACTTCCGACTCGCTCGCAAAATCAATAAAACAGATCACAAATCATGAAAATTTATTCTTTTTTGATGCGATCGCTCCAATCATCGAATTTGAATCTATAAACATGAATATTGCTTTTTGGGGGTCACGATATGGAAAAGGATTTAACAAACGCGGTGATTACATCAACTGCCCATTGGATAAAAGCACTTATGAACTATTCATAACAGAGTTAGTTAATGCTAAAAGAATTGAACTTCGCAAATTTGAAAAAGAAATTCCCAGTGGGGTTAGAGCCGGAAAAGGGAAGTTTTTTGAAGGTTGTCTTCCAATTGAAATCATGGCCCAGAGAGGGTTCAATACACTAGCATTCGGCCCACTGCGGCCAGTCGGATTAACCAATCCACATAATGGAAATCGTTCATTCGCAATCGTTCAACTACGGCAGGATGATATAGAAGGTAATTTCTTTAATATGGTTGGGTTCCAGACAAATCTTAAATATATTGAGCAGGAACGCGTTTTTCGTCTAATCCCGGGACTTGAGAATGCGGTGTTTGAACGGCACGGGCAAATGCATCGAAACACTTTTATAAATTCTCCTGAATCTTTAAATAAATATCTACAATTAGATACTAAACCGAATTTATTATTTTGCGGTCAAATTACAGGCGTAGAAGGGTATCTTGCAAACATTGCATCTGGTTTATTTGCTGGAATAAACTCAGCAAGGATGCTTGCAAATCAAGAGATGGTTGCATTCCCTCCAACAACTATGCTTGGTGCTTTAAATAAACATGTAATTAATAAAACCGAAAAGGCTTTTCAACCTATGAAAGCAAATTTCGGTTTATTACCTGCGCTTGTTGATAAGATAAAACCCAAAAGAGAAAGATACCAGGCGTATTCTGACAGGGCTATCAAAGATTTGAAATTCTTTATAGAAACCAATGCCATATAAAATATCTACCCCTTTCGTCATTATTTTTTTCTTCATCTCAATCTTATTGTTTGGTTGTGTTCAATCAAAACCAACTTCATTTGATGGCAGCAATGCAATATATTACATTGAAAGACAAATAGAGTTTGGTCCTCGTATTCCAGGTAGTGCAAGCTCTGATGCAATGAGGGATTTTATAAAAAAAGAGATGGAACTCTCTGGATGGATTGTTAATAATCAAAATTTCATTTTTGACCAAGTAAACTTAACTAACGTAATAGCAAAATCTTCCAATAGTCCACCGAAGATAATTATTGGTACCCACTATGATACACGTGCTTTAAGCGATAACGAATTATCACAGTCATTAAAGCAAACCCCTGTACCCGGTGCAAATGATGGCGCTTCTGGAACTGCAGTTCTTCTCGAATTAGGTAGAACATTATCAAGAGAAGAACTTGATATTTGGTTCGTTTTTTTTGATGCTGAAGACCAAGGTAATATAAATAACTGGGAATGGAGCATAGGCGCCCAATATTTTGTGAATCAACTAAATTTCCCGCCTGAATATGTAATCATCATCGATATGATCGGAGACGCAAATTTAGAAATTTACAAAGAAAATAATTCTACTGCTTCACTTGTAGAATCCATTTGGTATGAAGCTGAAAAACTCGGGTATCAATCTTCTTTTATTCAAGACTACAAATATTCCATCATTGATGACCATCTTCCTTTTATTAACAGAGGAATTCCAACATGCTTGATCATTGACCTTGATTATCCCTATTGGCACACGACAAAAGACAATCTGGGCAAAGTATCTGGTAAAAGTTTGGAAATTATTGGAGATGTTCTCATCTCCTGGTTATCCACTCATACAAAGAAATAAATTGCAAAGACCCCGTAAAATAGGGGTCTTTGCGTGGGAAGATGATGAGATGTAATTAATTTATATTGGGTTCGCGACAATAAATAATCTACCCCAAGAATCTTCAGAACCCTCCTGTATACATGTCTGAAAGGTTAGATGATGATTCCCCGTGTAAACTCGGTTGAATAGTTGAGACGCTGAAATTTCCTCTCCAGTACTTAGATTTAAAAATTGACTATTCGGTGAATTTGGTTGAAGAGCTTGATATCTTTGAATGTCCGCAATTTGATATTCTTTAATTTCCCCATCCCCATAAACCAATTTAACTATATCTCCAATTTCCAGAGCTGAGAAATGTCTTCCAGAGAGATAATTGTGTGCTAATAAACCGGTAATACCATATTTATTTGACATTGAAAACTGGGTTACAACACCATCGATCGTAGATACAAATCCTGCCTGTCCATTTGGTTGCTGAATTATTTGTAACCCAAAATTATCCTCTGAGTACACACCACGAATTACTCCTGTTTTCCCATCAGTAACTGTTGAAATAAAATCATTTATTGCTGCCTTAGTGTCAGTTTCTTCACTAGATTGCTGTATATCCCGCACAGCGCCAAAATTTACTGGATCTGCTGAAAAATGGGGGGATAAAATATCGGAGCTTATTCCACTGCCGCCGCTGGAAAGCGGAATAAACTCTCGATATTGGACCGACCCTTGAAATATCAAGGATCCAAGTATCAAAAACGCTATTAATAATCTTCTCTTCTGTCTGGCTCTCATCATCATCTTCCTATTCAGACAAGAGCCCCGTCATTATCAGCTTATGAAATAGCCGAATATTCGGTTTAGCGTTGTTTACGTTTTCGGTAGCCAGGCGACCCTGCCCATTATTGGGTTTAGGTCCTTGGCTTTGCGTCCCCAACTTTCGCTGGGTTTGCCCTTGTCGTACGTAATAAATTGTTAATTTTCTAAAAATACAATAAAAAAGCGAACTTGAAAACCAAGTCCGCTGAAGATTTAACCAAAAAAGACTTCGGCGGCTTGGCGGTCATAACTGTAATTACAGCCTTAGACCCATAGCTTTGCGTCCCCAGCTTTCGCTGAGTTTGCCTTTGTCGTGTCCCTATTTCAAAGTACTAAAAATAATATAGCATATTTATAATAATATTTCAAGTATGAATTTTTTAAAATCCTCCTTTCTAAAAAGGATATAATTGGCAAAAGATAATCCAAATATCATTTTCTGAGGTAAGTTGAAAAATATTATCGAAACAAAAAGAGCAACTGAAAAAGCATTTCTCATGGGAATATCCATCAAAGATTCAAAAGAGAATATGTCTATTATAGATTCATTACAAGAACTTGAATTACTCTCTAAAACTGCAGGGCTGGAAGTTGTTGGCATTGAATCACAAACACTATCTAGACCAAACCCTGCTACCTATATAGGTTCTGGTAAAGTAATTGAAGTTAAGATGCTTGCAGAAAGTTTAAAAGCAAATGTAATAATATTCGACACCGAATTATCACCAAGAAACTTCAGGGAATTAGAAGAATCATTTGGTAATAACATCAGAGTTATTGATCGCACAACACTGATACTCGATATATTCGGGCAGCACGCACACACAAGAGAAGGGAAATTGCAGGTCGAATTAGCGCAATATCAATACTTATTACCTCGCTTAACCAGAGCATGGTCTCACCTTGCACGACAAGCTGGAGGTGGTGGAGGACGAACTGGCAGCTCAGGTGGTGTTGGGTTGCGTGGTCCTGGTGAAACACAATTGGAAGTTGACCGGCGAAGAATCAAAACAAAGATAAGCCGATTAAAAGAAGACCTGGAGAAAGTAAGGCGTCATAGGCAACTTCACCGGAAAAATCGAAAATCATCACAACTACCAGTTGTCGCATTGGTTGGATATACCAATGCGGGAAAATCTACTATCCTTAATCTGCTCACAAATGCGGATGTTTTTACAGCAAATAAATTATTTGCAACACTTGATCCAACAACCCGTCGTCTATCCCTCCCATCCGGTAATGTTGTTTTATTAACAGACACTGTTGGTTTTATTCAAAAGCTTCCC
>CBDAFG010000075.1:0-25169 GCA_965195205.1 uncultured Pelolinea sp.
GTGAGAACTTCCATTGCTGCTTGAAACTTGAATCGGGCTGTATATCTTTTTGCCATCTTATGCTCCTCATTTCTTATCTTATCTGTTTTTGAGGAGATTTCACACATTTGCGAGTGGTACTAATTTTGGGGTGCAGCACCAAAATTGATCTTTCTGTTTGTGTTAAGTAAAAGCAAAATTTTGGAGAAAGAAGTCCATTGGTGGAACCTTTTTACTGGGAGTGATATATTTCTGATTACTTGTATTACGGCTGATTCTCTCAGGAAGACCTGTTGTGGTATGTATGAAAAAATAAAATATTTCCGGGTTTGTTTATTAAACAACGATTGGCGAATCATTTAATGATTCCAAACGGGCATTAGCTAAGTCAGGGTGGGACTGTAAGGTGTGGAGGGGAGTAGACCCTTCAACATTCAGACTCGCTGACACACTTCCCATCAATCCTGCGCGTAAGGGATCAAAATGCGTTGAATAACCAGCTTCGAACCCACCACAAAAAGCCGCGAATGTTCCAATAGAATCAATTAGATTTGATGGGTAAGAAGGTATTTTGTATTTTTTCCTCGAGACCGCATCATATAAATAATGAGTTTCTGTTCCGTTTACGATAACCACGATTTCAACGCCACTTTGGGCAATATATTCAACCATTTCCCAAACATCTTCACTTTTTCCTTTGAAAAGATTCCTAATCTGGCTTTTGGTTGCTAAGAACACGGAAGATCCTCTGATGAGAGAAGGTATATCAAACCAGAATGAAGGATGCATATACCCATTTGAAGCACATAAGATCACATTGCCATTTGTTTGAGACCGATAAAAGGGTGGAATCAAACTGTGACTGTAATAATCAATAGGGCATAATAGAAGATTGTTCGCTTGAAGATAATCATCTGGAAAATCATTTGGGTGTATTGAGTATGGAGCAGGGGTGTTTCTTTTGTCTAAAATTATTTGGGATGATTCATATCCGAGCAGAGATTTTGGAAGAGGATGTTTTATCTCGAAAAAATGTTTTTGAGGGTTATTTACGTAGACTGTATTGGAGTTTTTGATGGAGTAAAATCTACGCTGTTCAAAATCACAGGAAATGTTAGTAATTCCGGAAGTATCAAAATGATAACTCTCAAATTCTCGGGTCCATTCAATTGATTTGTGCTTGCTAATCTTTGCGATTAACCCAGCTCCTTTTTTCCATAAGTGGAATCCTGCCGCAGCGTATAGAACCCCACCGCCAGGTTTGTTAATAAAAACCTGTTCGTTTTTATTAATGATGGTTTCATTAAATACACGGCCTACAATGATTGTGTTGAAGGAAAAAAAACGGTTCATGATAGGAGAGTTGGGTTGCAGGAGGTTATTTTATGAAAATTTTTTCCCCTTTCCTTTACCTTTCTTAACCAAAGTGTATAAAAACGAGATAGTTCCTATCCCAATTTTTGAAATCTTTTTACTTGTAAGGATTTTATCTTCACCATCTAACTCAGCCGATTTTTCTAATAAATATGCGGCAATTAATCCGATGAGAGCGCCGAGTATGCCTCCAAAAAGGTACAAAATTGAATTGCTTTTCTTTTCAGACATTTCTTGTTATCCTTTGAAATTCATTTTTTCTTAAAAATTGCGTAAATCGACTCAAAAAAAATAAATGGATGTGCGCTTGTTTTACAGATTTTATTAATACTTACTTCAATCCTAAGTATAATCGATTGAATGTTAGGTGTCAAAATTTGAATCCATTTAGAATATCTACTGGTTAGATAAATAAAAGCAATCACAGCTGCAAAAAAGAACATTGTTGGTGGGATCATTAGAATTAATAAAAATGCAGCGGATATACTACCTAACTTCTCCAAATTTATCGTACCTTTACGCACTCCGCCAATCATTAAGAATCCACAGATACCAATTATTATGAAAAAACTAATCATTGGCATGATGATTTGAAAAAATTGTTGAGAACGGGTCTTGTTATTATTTTGTAACATCTTCTTATTGTTTTAATTAAATCATTCTAACATAGGTAAAAAATTAATTAAATCTAAAATCTATTACTGCTTGATTTATTACTTCGAGATTCTTATGTGTGAGGTCAAAATACATGGGTAGACGAACTAAGCGATTACTTATGGCTTCGGTTACAGGTAAGCTTCCTTCAATATAGCCGTATTTTTTGCCCATTTCAGATGTATGCAAAGGGACATAATGAAAGACTGAATGAACACCTTTGCTCTGTAAATGCTGAATGAATGCTTGGCGAGTATCCAGGTCGGGGAGAAGAAGATAGTACATATGATAACTCTGTATGCAGTAATCAGGTATAAATGGCTGTATCACTTTATTGTTCTGAGCCCATTCCTTAAGAACATTATCATATGTATCCCAAATCTCCTTCCTTTTTCTTTGAATGATTTGGGACTCTTCCAAGTGTGATAGCAGTATAGCTGCAAGAATATCAGAAGGGAGGAAGCTTGAACCGACATCTACCCATGAATATTTATCAACTTGCCCGCGGAAAAACCTGCTGCGGTTTGTTCCCTTCTCGCGAATGATTTCAGAGCGTTCGATGTAGCTGCTGTCGTTTATTAATAAAGCACCACCTTCTCCACAAGATATATTCTTGGTTTCATGAAAACTTTGTGTAGCAAATTTACCAAAAGTGCCAAGGTATTTTCCTTTATATTTACCAAAAAGGCCATGTGCATTGTCTTCAACTACAGCAAGTCCATATTTTTGGGCGATTTTTAGTATTTGATCCATTTCACAACCTACCCCCGCGTAATGAACAATGTAGATTGCTTTTGTGTTATCTGTGATTAATTCTTCCAGTTTGTTTTCATCCATATTTAATGTATCTGGTCGAATATCAATGAAAACTGGTTTTGCTCCCCGTAGAATAAATGAATTTGGTGTGGAAACAAAAGTAAAAGAAGGAACAATTACTTCATCTCCTTCTTCTAGATTTAACAGAATCGCGCTCATTTCAAGCGCGTGTGTGCAGCTTGTGGTAATTAAGGCTTTTTTAACGTTGAAATATTCTTCCAAAAAAAGATTGCATTTCTTTGTAAAAGGACCATCTCCAGAGATATGATAATTCTCAAGTGCTTCTTTAATGTATTTTTCCTGGTTTGGAGCTATATATGGTTGATTGAAGTTGATCATTTATTGGGTAATCCTTCTCTCTCTATTTTTTTGGGTTGGAAATTTCACCGATGATATAAGTTGGGACGCGCATTGAACGATTGAATATGCGAGCAAGATATTCGCCAAAAATACCTAGCCCGAATAATTGTGCGCCGCTGAAAATGCTAATGATGGACGCAAGGAAAGGAAAACCGGGCAAGTCTCCATCAAGAAAACCTTTGATCATCACAAAAATAAGCACTCCGATTCCAAATAAGGTTAAGAAAAAGCCGATGAGGCTGGCAAACCTCAGTGGAATGGTGCTGAAACCGGTTAATACGAGCATTGTAAATTTTGCTAGTTTGAATAGATCATAATTTGAATGCCCAACCATTCGTGTTTGCTCGTTTACTTCTACAGTTCCGAATTTTTCTGTTCCCCATCTTAGAAGTGCGTCAATGATTACATTTGGGCTATCAAATTGGTCAAATGCGGTGCGTATTTCTTTATTAAAAGCGCGAAATGCGCTTATGTACTTAATTCCTTCGACTCCCAGTATTTTTCCTAAGAACCTTTTGGTAAACCTTGAAGAAAAATTGCGCCACGTTGAATGAACAAGTTTTTCAGGAATGCCGTATACGACGTCATAACCTTCATTCAGTTTTTCAACTAATTTGTGAATTTCTTCAGGAGGATGCTGAAGATCATCATCCATTGTTATGATCACATCATATTTTGCTAAACGGATGCCGCATAAAAGTGCATTATGCTGACCATAGTTGCGCCGAAGATTTACTCCACGCACCTGTTTGTTCTCGTCAGTGATTTTTTGGATGGAATCCCAGCTTTTATCCTGACTACCGTCATTGATGAGCAAGATTTCATAATTTGAGCAGATATTCTGGAGTGACTTTTTTAGTCGCGCAATTAATTTTGGAAGGATTGATTCGCTGTTATAAACTGGTATGACAACAGATATGTTCTGATTCATTAATTTATCCATTTCTAAGAGCAATTGTACGCTAAAATGATCTCTGAAAGTTCATTCTGATAGGGATAATCAGGGTCATTTCTAATTCTCTTGAGGGTGTAACACATCCCACTAGAAAAATTACCTTTGGATGATTGGATGTTTTCTATTATCCATTTTGACCTTTCCCAATTTGCTCCCCAAAGATAACCTTCCAGAAAGGGCAGCCATTCCGATGCAATTCTTGGGGATTGACTGGAATTAATTACCGCATCACCTAAACGCTCAATTTCCTCGTATTCACCGAATTGACGGGCAAGATCAGCTTTTTCAAAGTAATAACACCATGTTTTTGTGGTTTGCTGCCTAAAAAGGGGACTAAATGGTGTATGTACTGGTTGTTCTGCGATAAGGTCAATTTTTGAAAAAGAGATCTCATCAACTTGTCTGAATGATAAATTGGGATTGGTAACGGAGTTTGAATATTTTCTGTCCAATATCTTTAAGCACCCAGGGGGTTGAAAATGGAATGCGATTATGTCGCTGGAATTACCGCTGAATTGAAATGAGCGGTAAGGTTTATCGATCTCCTGGTTATTAATGCTCTCTTCAAACCAAGTATCATTTCTTGCATCGGTATAATATACAAGGTGGAAAAGTTGGTTTGTAGAGTGGTTGTTTAAGTACATCAAATTCACTGGAGAAGTTAACGAATTATCGCTGTAATATCTCAAACCTACATCAGATGCGATTAGGATTGTGTTCTCTTTTAATGAGGGTACTCGCCAGGATAATTGCCAGATAAAACTTTCTAAGGTTTCCCAATCCCTTTTATACGACATTGCGTTTTCAAAATGACTGCCAACAGAAAAACTGAGCAGTAGCGATAAAAGAGTTATTTGAACGAATTTTTTCTTTTTAAAAATACCTATAACCCCCCCGCCAAGAAGGGCAATTGATGGCAGGAAAGCAATCGTCATGCGATCCCAGGCAAATTCAATTTCAAGAGGTAGATCAAGTACCCATACAATTGAAGCCGATAAAACGAAAAGTAAAATACTGCTTGCCAGCATCTCAAAAATTATTTTGCTTGTATCTTTTGAATTACTCTCATTATCTTGTCTTCTCATCCAGTAGTTGAACATACCCATTGATGCCAGGAAAGTGAAAAACATCAATGCCCAAATAAGGCGGGTGGCTGAAGTCCCAAAATTGCTTATTGAAGGAAAGTGGAATGACCGAACCCATGCACCAATAGAAACCGTGATGAAATCCTTGGGAATTCGGGTAATTAAAGAGCGCAGTGTGTTTGCAGGATCTGCTAATAAGGATGAAAAAAATGTGGGTTTGTAAGTTGGGAATTTAAAAATAAATACCCGCCAGATAACAAAGATCATGAAAACCAATAGATAGGGAATCCAAATTTGTAAGATTTGAGTTGCTCGTTCCTTTCTTTTTGTCAAAGATTGCTTCTCTTCTAGAATTTTCCAAAGAATGAACGGCCGAATAATTTCCAGGGTGGCGAAATTCTCAATTGAAAACATACCAATTGAAAGAAGGATGCTTGAGATTGTTAGAAAATGGCTGCGTTTTTCTCTTGATGCGTTTAAAGCCATTAGAAAAACAGAAAGCAGGAAAAACATAAAGATGCTAAAGTGATGGTTATAGATCAAGGCAATTGGCTGCTGGAGGAAACCAGGATAGATCGCGAAAATTGATGTCGCAGCCAGGTTGATTCCATTGTTCTGTTTCCAGATTAGTTGGATAATCTCAAAAAATAAAATTGTGCAAATCCACCGTAAAAATAATGCTAAGGTATGGTAACCGATTGGATTGAATCCAAACAAAAAGGTTGTCGCTGAGAAAATCCAAGCAGAAAATGGTCTGTCTGATGCAACGAACTCCGGGAAGCCATTCGGCCCAAAAGCATTATATTGATATAAATAGGGGAGATCATCCCAATAAAACCCCAGTTTGGGAATTAGAACCCCAAAACATACCGCAATAAGCAAAAATAACCACACATAAGAAACATATTTATTTTCCAGAAATTTAGCGAGTGGTTGTTTCAATTTACTTAATTCCTAATGTTCATATTCATTTATCATCTGCTCAATGTTGTTGAGTGCCAATTCTTTTTCAGAAGAATGCCCGGTTTGCCTGTCGATCCTACTCCATAGTACCTGCAACATTTTTAAATATTCGGGTGATTGGACGCTTATTGATCTTGATAAGTTGACCGCACTATCCCAATCATCATTATGAATATATCCTTCAATAAAAGGGAACCATTCTCGATTATCTCGTGGAATAAGCCCTTGATTGATAACTTTAACACTTATCTTGTTTAATTCGCTCCAATCATTAAATTGCCTGGCAAGATCTGCTTTTTCAAAAAAATAACACCAATCAGGCTGTGGTACTTTCCCGAAAATATTTTTTACTTGTTTTGGGTCGGCTTGCTTTCCGTTTATTGATATCAAACTGATATTGGAGAGAAATAAGGCATCTTTGGAAAGAGGATCGATATTAGGATTATGGATATCAATTTCTGGATCGAGCACTTTAAAACAGGAGGGATATTGAAAATCAATTATGATTGATTGAGATGTGTTTCCCTGAAATAGTCTACAATATCTTCGGCCTGCCAGCGGTATATCTGATTTAATTGATGGTAACAATACAGTGCCAACCCTTTCGGGTAAATAAAACTGAAATAGTGGGATGTTAAGTTCTTTGGTGGCAGGATATTGAAAATTAAGGGCCATACTAATCTCATCGCTGTTCTCATAATGGAAATCTAACATATTCGAGAAGATGGTAGTGTTTTCTTGGAAAGATGGGATTCTCCATTTAAATTGCCATATATAGCTCATTTGCTTATCCCAATCTTGACGGAATGAATTTGCGGCTAGGATCTGATTGCCTACACCAACAGCAACTAACAAAGAAGTTAACAAAATCGCAAATTTTGGTTTGTTTGCCAGAAGGATTAACCTGGAAATTAGAATGCTTGCTCCAAGCATAAATGGGATTGTCCATCGACTGAACACATAAAGTTCGCCGATAGGCAGGTCAGTGATCCAGAAAGGAATTCCTGCGGCGAATAATGCAAACAACGAAAACATGATTGTTGAGGAGAAATCCTTCCCTGTTTTATGTTTAAAGGATTTAAGATGTCCGAAATATAAGATACAGAGCGATGCCGTAAAAGAAAAAAGAAAAAGAGTAATAATCAAGACTATTTTGCTCTGACTAATAAGTAAATGATGGGGATAAAACGCATAGATCCATGCGCCGATGCTTACGTTCCAAATATCAATGAGCAAATTTGTCAGGAAACCGATAATATTCGGAAGTGAGGTGGTTGATAATTGAGAGCCGATGCGGAGCTTGTACGTTGTTTCATCTGGCTGTTGAAAAAACCTCCAACTAATTATTGGGAGATACAGAAGAAGGTAAGGAAGAGATTTGTGGAGAAACACTTTATATAAATCTTGAGTTTTGTTTTTATATAAATAGAACCAAATAATTACATAACGCAGGATTTCTAAGGCAAAAAAATATTCCGTTGTAATTAAATTAACACAAGATAATAAAAGTGATGTGATGGTTAGAATTGCTCGATTCACGTCCTCTTTTAAAGCCTTTAGAGTAAACAAGAGTGAAAGAAGGAAAAAAGAGAACAACAAAAACAAGATGCTGAACATCATCGATGCAAATTGTGCCTGAAAAGCTGGGTACACAACGCAGAGCAAGCTGGCAATAATTGCTAATGGTTGATTGTCAGGCCAAATCTCTTTAACCAACCAAAATAGGGAGAGTGCATGGAACCATCGGGAGAGGACCCCAAATATTGACCATAAGTAAGAATTTGCACCAAATATACTTAATAACGGTTCATAGATATATGCGAGGAATGGGCGATTGCCTTCAAAAAATAAGGTTACATCGTTGGCGCGATAGTAGAACCAAAGAATTGAGTATTCATCATGGAAGAATTTCATCCAAGGAGAAAGTAAGCCATACGATAAGATACCAATAAAAAGAAGAAATGCCGGAAAGGCGAAGTTGTTTTGTGCAATAGTCTTGATTCTTTTTTTCATGGAATAATTCAACTGTCAATCAGAAAAAAGAAACCCACAAGCCATTTGTTCTTCAATATGAGCGAGTGTGTTCTCTTTTTGAAAATCACTCGATGTTCCTTCATCGATGATTTTCCATGCCTCGCACAGCATGGGTTGATATAAATTGGAAACCTGATAGGTAATTTGTGTCAACTGTAGTGCTTTCTCCCACTGGGCAGTATGTGCATAACCGAAAATAAAGGGGATACGCTCGGAGGCATCATTTGGATGGTCATCTATGCCAAATGCGGAATCCCCGAGGCGGGCAATGGCATCCCAATCCTGAAATTGATATGCTAATGATGCTTTTTGATAATAAAAGCACCAGGAGGAGTCCTGTTTTTCATCCAAGAAGAACACATCATTTCTATCTTCCTCCTTCAGTATTAATGAATGGTTTGATAATCTGGAAGTTTCGCGTATCACAACAGGGAGTAGGGGGTTCAATGGGTCAATAGCTGGGTCAGTTATGTGTACGCACCCGGGAGGGTGATGGTAAAAAATGATCATCCTGTCAGTTGAGCCATTAAACGAATAAGTTCGATAATTTTGATGAATTATCGTGCCTGGTTCAAGAGAGGGTAGGCTGGTTCCCAATCGAATACTTGTGTAGTTCAACATATAAGGGAGTTGAAATTCAGAGATATTCTTTGCGTATAGCCAATTTAGGGCGGCAGTGAGGGAGTTGTCACTGTAATAGAGGAGTGGAAGTTCTTCTGTAACTAAGATCGTATTGCTTTCTAATGATGGTATTCTCCACGAAATTTGTTGAAAAAAATTAGTGAAATCGTCCCACTCATTTCTATAATTATTTGCCTGAAAAAGGTGGTATGTTCCAGAAAGCGAGAACAGAACACAAAAAAGAATAGACCAAATCATTTTCTTTTTACTGAAAAGTTCCAATGTGATGAAAACAACTAATGTTGACCCAAGTATAAAAGGAAGCAGAAGACGATCTTTTGGAAAATCTATTGATAGCTTAAGGTTTGCTGCCCAAAAAGGAACCCCTGCGAAAAGAAGTATGAAGAAAGAAAGTGGTATTGCTTCTTTAATCCATTGGATGTCCATAATAGGTGAAGCTTGGTAAGGCATTTGTTCTTTTTTTTGGTAAAAGAGGAACAAAGCGGAGAATAATAAGAGAACACCTATGAAACCAAGATGAAATTTCCAATATAACGATGAGATATTCATTTGGGAAAACGGGAAAAATATTGCATACCAAGCTGGGATGATGCTTGTGTACATGTTTTTTATCTGAGTAGTAAATAGCCCCCATGCTGTTGGAATTGGAGTTAATAAGAAATTATTTAAATTATTAACCTTATAAAGAGCGGACGATGCTAAAAATACTCGATACGTAATAAATAGAAGAAAACCGATTAAGTAGGGGAACCATTTTATAAAAATATTCTTAATAAAATCACATGTTATCTTAGTTTTGCTATCTCTTCTTTCGTTTATGAAAATAATTAATGGACGAATAAGCTCAAGTCCGACAACATATTCCATTGCTGCCATACTGATGATTGAAAGAATTACTGAAAAAATTGTTTTCTTAAGAGTGTTTTTTGTCGAATTTAAATTATTAATGAAGATGATTAACGAAAGGAAATATAGGGATAAGACCAAAAAAGCGTGGGAATAGATTACAGAAATCCATTGCTGTGTAAATCCAGGGAAAACCAGTAGTAATAAGGTGAGACTCTGATTTGAATGTCTCCTGTTCGGCCAAAGGGATTGTAAGAATCCATACATACTCATTGTAAAAATCCAGCGTGTGAAAATTGCGAAAATTTGCCACGCGAGAGGTCTTTCGCCAAGAATAGACATAGGCAATGCATAAAAAAGTGCAAGTATAGGACGGTCAAGAGTGATTGCGTTCATTGTTCCCTGAACGCCATTTGCAACTTTAAACCATGTATAGGGAAAATCGTCCCAATAGAAACCCATAAAAGGTGTAAATATTCCATAAACTAAAATACAAATGAAAAGCAGAAAAACGGGAAAAATAATGTGCTTATGGTTAATACACTTCATAAGCCCTTTCTGACACTTCTCGTGCGAGGTTTAATAGATAATCACCATAGGGATTGTTTTTTAGCTCATTCGCTAACTTTATCATTTGTTTTTTGTCAATGAATCCCATTCGATAAGCAATTTCTTCAGGGCATGAAATCATTAATCCTTGGCGTTCTTCAACGGTCTGCACGAAATTTGATGCTTGCAGGAGAGATTCGTGTGTGCCAGCATCCAACCAGGCGATTCCACGCCCGAGCACATTTACCTTTAGAGTACCTTCTAATAAATATTTATTATTGAGATCTGTGATTTCTAGTTCTCCCCGCGGAGACGGCTTAAGCTGCTGCGCGAAATCACAAACACGGTTGTCATAAAAATACATACCCGGTACTGCTAAGTTAGATTTCGGTTGCGATGGCTTCTCTTCAATATTTATTGCATTTAATTGCTTGTCAATTTCAACAATGCCAAATTGTTGGGGATTTTTCACTGGATAGGCAAAAATTAGTGCGCCGTGTTGTAATTTAGCCGCGGATTTTAAAATATCGATTAAACCTCTTCCGTAAAAAATATTATCACCTAAGGTCATCGCAACTGGAGAATCGGCGATAAACTCTTTTCCGAGTAAAAATGCGTCAGCCAATCCCCTGGGTTGTTCCTGAATTGCATAGGTAAAATCTAACCCCCACTTATTTCCATCACCGAGCACATTTTTAAAGGAGGGGATCTGATCAGGAGAAGAGATGATTAGAATCTTTTTTATCCCAGCAAACATTAACATCGACAAAGGATAATAAATCATAGGTTTATCATAGACTGGCAGAAGTTGTTTGCTAACACCGATCGTGATGGGGTAAAGACGAGTGCCTTTTCCTCCAGCGAGAATAATTCCTTTCATTTATCTTCCTCTCCTCTACTTTCATAATTTTGTGTCAGCCAATTTCTATGGGACTCTTTTTCAAGGGTGGAATTTACCCAATCTTTGTTATCCAAATACCACTTAATGGTCTTACGGAGACCAGATTCAAGAGATTCTATGGGTTGCCAACCTAATTCCCGACTTATTTTTGTAGTGTTCATTGCATACCTTCGGTCATGACCTGGCCTATCCTTAACAAAATTAATAAGGTTTGCATGTGGTACAAACTCTGATTCTGGAAGAAATTCATCCATTGTATTACAAATCATTTGGACGATTTCCAGATTTGTGGGTTGATTGTCGCCTCCAATATTATAAGATTCTCCCGGAGTGCCCTGCTCGAGAACGGTATTCAAAGCTTCGCAGTGGTCTTGAACGTATAACCAATCCCGGATTTGTTTCCCGTCACCATAAATCGGCAGCGGTTTTCCGTTTACTGCATTTGAAATCACCAATGGAATTAGTTTCTCGGGATATTGATAGCCGCCATAATTATTAGAGCAATTTGTAATAATTGCAGGAAAACCATACGTATGAAAATAGGAACGAACAAAATGGTCACTGGCTGCTTTTGAGGCAGCGTATGGAGAGTTCGGTGCATAGGGTGTGGTTTCCGTGAAGGCAGGTTCATCGATTTCTAGACTTCCAAAGACCTCGTCAGTTGAAATATGTAAGAAGCGGAAAGAGGACTTGCTTTGTGAATCTAATCCCGCCCAGTATCTTTTTGTGTGAAGAAGAAGATTTGCTGTTCCAAGAACATTTGTTTGAATAAATAAAAGCGGATTGTTGATGGATCTGTCAACATGTGATTCTGCTGCAAAATGAATGACATGGTCTATTGGTGTCTCATGAAAGATATCCTCTAACAATTGGAGATTGTTGATATTCCCGTGAATAAATTTGTAACGTGGGTCCAACTTTAGGTCAGAAAAGTTTTCCGGATTTCCTGCATAAGTAAGTGCATCTAAATTAGTTATATGAATATCAGTTGTTTTCCTTAGAACATAATGAATAAAGTTCGATCCAATAAAACCCGCTCCACCTGTAATTAGTATATGCTTCATATTAGAATTTTTTGTCACCCGCTAAAATTATAGCGTAATCTCATTCCATGATTTCTTCATCCAGCAATAAAGATTATTAAAAATCATGGAATCTGGATATAATTATTTGCTTGCCAAATAGTGATGATTGAAATAGACCAATGAAAAGAATAAGAGATGCTTTCAAAAAACATAAAAACCTTTTCTCAACCAAGCATGGACAAATCATATTCTTGTTTTTGATATCCATGCTTACACATGGGCTTTTCATTCCCTGGATGGGTTTATATGGGGATGATTGGAGTCTCCTTTGGTTGTCATATAAAGCTGGTTCTACTGCTTTATTTTTTCCTGCCAACAGGTTTTTATTACCTTATATTTACTCATTATTTTCATACTTTCTGAATCCAGTGATTAGGGAATGGCATGTCTTGTTTTTTGTAATACGTTTCTTAAGTGTATTAAATCTATGGATCTTATTAAAAACACTTTGGCCAAATAAAAAACAACTATGGGTTTGGATCCCCCTGTTATTTGCTCTTTACCCCGGATCTTTGATAACCTATCAACCGATTACATTTTGGACGGTTTATTTGCAATTTAGTTTTCTATTTGCATCGTTCTGGTTAATGTTGGCAGCGGTTAATAAAAACAATAAACAATGGGTTTTTATTTCACTGAGCGCATTTTTTGCAATCCTCAATCTCATCTTGTCAGAAGACCTTTATTTTTTAGAGTTGTTACGAATACCAATATTAATTATTTATTTTGTAAACAGAAAACTTGATCTGAAAGAGACATTTAGAAAAGCAGTAAAAATTTCAATTCCTTTTTTGTTATTATTCCTAGCTTTTTCTATTAGCAGGTTGGCTTTTCATAAAAGTGCTTCTAGTTACTATAATGTTGACTTAGGAAATTATTTTTTCGACCCTTTTCTCACAATTCAATATTTCGCCAGCAAAATTGTCGTTGATGGGATCAAGAGTGGTTTGTTAGCATGGTTCAAACCTTTCTTCGGTTCAGAATTATTTTTATATTCTGGTTTGCGATCCATCTTATTGCTTTCATTTTTTACATGTTGTACAACTTTAATCATTTTCCTTTTTACAACTATTTCGTTTGAAAACGACGAGGAAAAGAATAATAGCTTAATCTCTATTATTCTTGGTGTGATAGGGCTAATATTTGCTGGTGCTCCTTTCTGGATTGCAAATCTACCAATTGATATTGGAACTGCAAATTACAGTCGGTTTTCTATTCCCGCTGCATTTGGCTCAGCTTTTCTAATTTATGGAATTGTTACATTACTATTAAGAAAAAGGCAATTTTCGAATATTTTTCTAAATGTGTTCTGCGGTTCTGCTGTGATGATGCATTTGTTGTCTGGAAATTTCTTCCGAAATGAATGGGAATTACAAAATCGTTTTTTTTTGGGAGCTGGCCTGGAGAATTCCAGCTATTGACCCAGGCACTACTTTTTTCTCGAATGAACTGCAATTTTGGACGATTGGTGAAAATTCAATTTCTGCGGTGATAAATTGGATTTACATGGAAGATAGTATTCCGATTGACCATATAGATTATTACTTTTATTATGATGAAGGACGATTTATCAATCAATTTCCACAGGAAAAGGATATTCCATTTGAAAGGTCTCATATGGCGGGTGTTTTTTCTGGGAATTCATCCCAACTGATTACCTTTTGGTACCAACCACCTGCATGCTTACATATTGTCAACGAAAAATGGGATAAATAAAACCCGGATATCCCATCACATTTACGCAAAATTGCAGAAAACTATCCAAATGAATTTATTCGTTCTATAGGAAATAGTGAAAAAATTCTGAAAGAGAACCCCAATTTTACTGATGAAAACCCAAATAATTTTTGTTTTTATTACCAAAAAGCTAGTTTGGCGGCTGAGAACAACAATTGGGAAGAAGTGGTTAATTTATGGAACACTAGTTTAGGAGAAAACCAAAGACCAAGTTATGCATTAGAACGTTTGCCGTTTATTCAGGGTCTGGTTTATACAGATCAGTATGAGGATTCATTTGTTCTGAGTTTAGAAATTATGGATATTTCAAATAGCTATAAAAAATTGCTTTGTGAATTTTGGGGGGAACTAAGCCAAGATAATTCTCTAGATACAGAGATGATCAATGATTTTATTGAAAATAAACTAACATGTGAGTGAAACTGGGGTTAAACTTTTGACCTTGAAAATAATTTTGAATTCTTGGTACAAGATATCGAATTATTAATTGCATTAAAAAATTTTATGAATGTTGCATTTAATAATTGAACTCAAGTATAATCTAAGTAGTTCTAGGATACAGATTTATTTATTTCGCCAATTTTGGCTTACGGAAAATGCTGAAGAACTGCTAAGATAGCAGCTAAGATTACATAAGAATTGTTCACGAAATTTAGGGATTATTGTATTTACTAATCAATAGAAATAGACCTAATTAAAAAGCTTTATCTAAAACAGAAAAAGTGTAATCTGATGTGTTAGACCAGTAAACCGTAGCCAAGAAATTGGGTGCGGTTTATTTTATGGAAAAGACAATCACAAATCTCGAATTACAAAAGAAAAATGCAAACAGAGTAAATGTATATTTAGACCACGAATTTGCTTTTGGAATCAGCCGTTTTGTAGGAATGAGGTTAAAGCAGGGAGAAAAATTAGACGAATTTTCTATAATTCAATTATTAGAAAAAGATACCAGGGAAAAGGCTTTTCAGAAAGCGCTTAATTTTTTAAATTACCGCCCCCGCTCTGTCCACGAAGTAAAGCAAAAGATGGAGGAATTGGGATTTGGTGAATCAGTTATTGACGCTGTCGTGAATGAACTGCTTAAAAAAAAATATTTGAATGACCGTGAATTCGCAGAAAACTGGATATCCTCGCGTGTTCGTTCAAAACCACGTAGCCAGAAAATGATCAGATATGAATTGCTAAAAAAACTGATCCCTGAGGATGTTATTGAAGAAGCTTTAGAAGCAGCTCCAAATGATAATGAGCTTGCGCTTTGTTTAGGAAAGAAATACTTGCGTCGATTTGCCCATATTGAGGAGAAGGAATTTATTAAGAAAATAACTGGTGTGCTTGCTCGCCGGGCATTTTCGTTTTCAGTAATAAAAACCGTACTAAAAGAATTAATAATTATTCGTGAAGAATCAACTTAGATAAAGAGGAAATGATGAAACAAATTGATGTGTCGACAATAATAATTGGAACAACTGCAGTATTGGTTCTGTCTTTCATTGGCTCGCAGATATTATCCCGAATATTGGGAAAATCCGTCAGGAAAAAAGCGGGGATGATATTGCAAGAATCAAAAGAAAAAGGGAAAGATATAGAGTTTGAAGCGAAAGATAATGCAATTAAGATTAAACAACAGGCAGAGGGAGAGATAAGCCGACGCAGGAATGATCTTTCAAGAGAGGAAGACCGACTGCAAAAAAGAAGAGAAAACCTTGATAATCGACTAGAACGGTTGGAGCAGCGGGAATCACAGGTGAACCGCAGACAGAGTTCCGTAGATAAACGTTCCAATGAAATAGAGAAAATCTACGGGGAACAAATGCAAAAATTGCAGGAAATATCCCGGATGACAGACGAGGAAGCCAAAGTGGTTTTGCTTGCAGAGGTTGAAAAAGAAGCTCGATCGGATATGGCACGTATCATGCGCCAAATTGAATCCGAAGCCAGGCGGGATGGGGAAAAGCGGGCGAGAGAATTGATTACGGAGTCGATCCAGCGGGTTGCTTCTGATCAAGTTGCTCACGTAACCACCTCAAGGGTTTCGTTACCAAATGAAGAGATGAAAGGCCGTATTGTTGGCCGCAACGGACGCAATATACGAGCGTTTGAACAAGCAGCAGGTGTTGATATTATTGTGGATGATACTCCGGAAGCTGTCACAGTTTCCTGCTTTGATCCTACAAGACGAGAAATAGCAAGGCGGGCACTTACTCAGCTGATTTCTGATGGCCGCATTCACCCAGCTCATATTGAAAAAGTATTAGCAAATGAGGAAAAGGAAGTTTTAAAGGTTATCGAGGAGGCTGGTGAACAAGCAGCTTTTGATGCGGGAGTTACTGGTTTATCCAGAGATGTGTTGAAGATGATGGGAAGATTAAAATACCGCACTTCTTTTGGGCAGAATCAACTTACCCATGCTGTTGAATCATCTATGATTGCTGCAATGATAGCAGCGGAAGTTGGCGCTGACATCGAAGTGGCAAAAGTTGCTGGATTCTTACACGATATTGGAAAAGCAATGGATCATAATACGGAGGGGACACATGCGATGATAGGAGCGAAGTTCTGCAGCCGACATCGTATAAATCAGGCAGTTGTTAATGCCATTGAATCTCATCATCATGAAACTGAGCAGGAATCGATAGAAGCAGTGATTGTTGAAGCTGCAGATGCTATTTCTGGAGCTAGGCCGGGCGCACGGCGGGAAAATCTTGAACAATATATAAAACGATTACGAGCGTTAGAAGAAATGGCACATTCTTTTAAGGGTGTCAGCCAAGCATATGCTATACAAGCTGGCCGTGAGATACGGATAATTGTTAAGCCAGAGGAAATCGATGATTTGGAATCTGCCAGAATGGCACGTGATCTAGCAAAGAATATCGAGGAAACTATGCAGTATCCAGGGCAAATAAAAGTCGTAGTAATTCGAGAGAAACGATCGATCGAATTCGCAAAATAGGATTTCACAAATTAAAGAGCGGAAGTTTTATCTCCGCTCTTTTCTATAGGAAAGGATTGTTTTTCTTTTCCTCTCCAACTGTGCTAAATTGCCCGTGCCCTGGATAGAGTTGTGTTTCATCTGGCAGTGTGAGTATTTTCTGCGAAATGCTTTTCATCAAATCAGCAGTACTGCTGATTGCCAGATCAGTCCTTCCAATTCCATGGTAGAAGATTAGGTCACCACAGAATGCGATATTGTCCTGTGCGTCATAGAAAGTCACATGCCCGGGTGTGTGCCCAGGTGTATGGAGAACTGTGAACTCTGTGGTGCCGATTTTTAGTATATCGTTATCTGAAAGTAATTTTGTGGGGGGAGGACCTGGGTCAAAATCAAAACCAAAAGCCCGCGCGCTGCCGCCCATTTTCCAAAGGTTGACAGCATCTTTATGCATCGCTGCTTGAATTTCTCCTTTATACTGATCCAAGAACCAGCGAACACCACCAATATGGTCGAAATGTGCGTGTGTGAGCCAAATCTCTCTAAGGTATAAATTATTCTTCTCGATATGTTGAAAGATTTTCTTGCTGGGGGCTGCGGGATCTAGCAGAACTGCTTCTTTGCTCGTTTTATCTGAGAGTAAATAGGTGTTGTTTTCAATGGGGCCTAGAATAAAAGTATCAATTACCAGTGACATATATATCACCTCTATTGTTGTTTTGAATATTTTTGAATGAAAATTAACGCAGCATTAAAAACAATTTCCCGTTCAATATCTTCTGTGATCACATGACCGCTATTTTCCAGAGTAAGCAACTCAAAATGATTTGAGAGAATTTTATGGCGGTATTTTTCTGCATGTTCTGGTGGGGCAGTCTTGTCTTTTTTAGAATTGATTAACAAAACTGGAATATGAATTTGATCAATGGACCTGTGCAATGTTTCAACCAGATCATATAACTCGGTGATTGACCGCATGGGGTACACGGGGTAATCCACGTGTTTTTTAGATGTTTCTTGATCTACCGTATCACTCCGCTCTTTTTTAACAAATGGCATGAAAAGACTGATCTGTTTACTAAACTTGGTACGCCAATCATCTGAAAGTGTGTATGGGGTAGACATTGCGATTACTCCATCGATATCGTATCGGGATGCGGCCATAAGTGCAAGAATTCCTCCCAAAGATAACCCTGCGACGAAAATATTATCGCAGGAATCAGATAATAGATTAATGCCATCCTCAACGGAGACGAGCCAATCTCTCCATCTTGTGCGTACCATATCTGATATCTGAGTGGCATGCCCTGCGAGGCGAACACCAATTGCTGCAATCTCGTTTTCTTTCAGGTAATCCCCCATGAGCTGCATTTCTTTTGGAGTACCAGTGAATCCATGCACCAGGACACATCCGGTTTTTCCTCCAGGGAAGAAGAATGGCTCTGCAGTTGGAATTGTCAATTTTTTCATAGTTTTCCTTACTTATAAAATTCTTAATTCTCGATTGAGAGAGGTAAGCGTAATCAATTTGTCATTGGAAGCAACAACATCATCTTCAATGCGTACACCGCCTTTGCCCGGGAGATATACCCCAGGTTCAATTGTAAAAGTCATGCCCGGGATTATTTTAGTGGAGTTTTCCGCAGCGATGTATGGTTCTTCGTGAGCTTCAAGTCCAATTCCATGCCCTGTCCTGTGGATGAAGAAGTTGTCATACCCTTCCTTTTGAATGATATTTCTAGCTGCGAAATCTATTTTCTCGGAGATGAAGTTTGAAGGTAGTATTCGACGTGCCGCATGATTGGCTTCCTTAACAGTTTTATATATATTCATAAGTTCGTCATCCACACTGCCTAAAGCAAATGTGCGGGTGATATCTGATATGTATCCGTTTTTTCGCGCTCCCCAATCGATCAAAATAAGATCACCTTCCCGGAATTTTCGGCAGCTGGGAATAGCATGCGGATTAGCGCTGTTTGGACCGGAAGCAACAATTGGAGCAAAGGGGAGTTCTGGTTCTGAACCATTTCTTAATAAATTGACCACTAATTCGTTTGCTATCTCTTGCTCAGTTATCCCAACTTTAATAAAAGGAATTGTGTTTATTAAAGCGGTTTCGGCAATTTGTATCGCTTGACGAATTGAATTGATCTCTTCATTATCCTTAACTGTGCGCAGAGTGTTGAAAATATGTGCAGCAGAAGTGATCCGAATTTCAGCTGAAGCGCATTGCAGGAGATTGATTTCAAGAAAGCGCATTGCTGTAGGTTCCACACCAATCATCGATTGATGTCCATTAAAATAATTCAAGGCTTTATTAAACGCATCTCCCCAGGTAGATGGATCCTCAGTGTATGCAAATGGCGCAATATCGAAAGCAGCATTAGTTACTTTCTCGTGTTCAAATTCAGGGAAGATGAAAGCAGGCGCCTTCCCTTTTCCAACTAAAAGGACAGCGGGTCGTTCGGATTCGTGAAAATGTAATCCTGAAAAATATGCGAGGTTCCGACCGGCATTTATTGCAATCAAATCAATTTGATCGTTTTCAAGTTGTTGAATGAGCTTTTCAATTCTTTTATTAACCATCGACTCTCCAGTGTTCGAAAAACGGTTTACAGAGGTTGTTTCCATAGGCATCGGACAACTCTAACAAAATTTGCAAGAGATGATCTAACCTAACTCAAATGCTACATCTTACAACTGCAATCTAATTGATCTAATACGCTTTCAGCACGTGATTTATCCAAAATCTTTAGCAATTTAAATTTCTTCCGCGAAGATCATGTCCGCGATATCAAAGCCAATCGTAACTGGCTTTTCTTTAATTTTGATCTGGATGGTTTTATTAAAAGATAAAACTTCCTGAATATCCGCAATATTTCCGGGCAGGACAAGGCTTTTTTCTAAAAATCTCATTGTCTCAGGTTCAACTTCTAACCATTCATGGATTCTTTTAATTACACAGGTGTCCCCTTTAGTAAAAGAAGTTAATGTCTGCCAATTATTGGAGATTGACTCCTGTCCTGGCATAGGATTACCGTGCGGGCAAGCAGATGGATCTTCAAAGGTGGCTGCAAGCCGATCTTCCACATCTTTGGAAATGGAGTGTTCGAGCTTATCTGCTTCAGAATGCAGCTCTGACCATGGAATATCTAACACTCTAGAAAGCAGCCATTCAGTCAACATATGACGGCGAATTACTGATTGAGCTGCCTCACTCCCAGAAGGGGTGAGGTGAATATGCTTGTTTTTATCAATTAGGATCCAATTATCTCGACGCATGCGTTTTAATGTAACTGTAACTGTGGGAGGGGATACTTCCAGTAATTCCGCCAACCGCGCACCAATGACCTTTTCTCCGTCTCGGTCTAATGTGTAAATTACACCTAAATAATCTTCAATTGTAGGAGTTGGTTTCTGTATCATATTAATCACATCATTAATTTATTTATTAGTCATTACTAATTATACGATTAAGCAATATAAATTAATTGGGATGTGGATGAATATCGAGTTTCTGATTTTTATTTTTAAAAATGAAAATGAGAGAAAAGTTTCCAGGAGAGTATAATTTTCACACTTAATGTTTACTTATAAGGAGATTTTATGATCTCAATCAAAAACAAAGATGAAATACTAGGTTTACGTGCTTCTGGAAGAATCGTTGCGGAAACATTCGCTGTTATAAAAGATATGATTAAACCAGGTGTAGTATTGAAAGATATTGACCATGTAGCGGAGGAATACATTCTTCAGCAAGGAGCAGAAACTCTATATAAAGGGATTCGCCAACGCCCACGGCAGCGTCCATTTCCAGGAGTAATTACTACTTCTCTCAACCACCAGATATGCCACGGTATACCAGATGACCGTGTTCTTAAAGAAGGAGATATTATCGGTATTGATATTGGTTTGCGGTATAAGGGTTGGTGCGGCGACTCATGCAAGACTTATCCAGTTGGGAAAGTATCCCCGGAAGTTAGAAAGTTGGTTGATACTGCAAAGCAGTGTTTATACAGGGGTATTCATGCCGCGATTGAGGGGAACCATGTTGGGGCGATTGGCGCTGCCATACAATCATTTGCGGAAAGCAAAGGGTATTCAGTAGTCAGGGAATATGGCGGACATGGTATTGGCCGAAAATTGTGGGAAGAACCATTTGTTCCGCATGTTGGACCAAAAAACAGAGGGCCGCGATTGCGAAAAGGAATGGTGCTTAATATTGAACCTATGATAAATATTGGCAAACCAGATACGCGCTTAATGTCGGATGAATGGTCAGTTCAAACTGCAGATAAATCTTTGTCTGCCCAATTTGAACATACAATCGTGATCACAGAAAATGGCCCCGATATCCTTTCGATCATACCAGCGTAACCAGGAGGGACGATGAAAAAAACATCCCGATATATGATGTTTGCATTATTGTATTTTTCTCAGGGATCAATAATGGCGTATTTTACAGCTTTAAATGCGCTGTATTTACAGTCATTTGGACTTGATATGGCGAAAATAGGGATTATTGGGACCATCGGGTTAATTCCATTTGTGTTAAAGATTTTTATAGGAATGCTGAGTGATAAGGTTAACTTCTTTGGTCTGGGTTTCCGAAAACCATATATCATCCTCGGTCTGGTAATTCAGGCAGCATGTTTGCTTGCAGTACCATTTCTTGATCCAGGTCAAAATTTCTTGCTGTATGCCCTTCTGGCGTTTGTAATGATGATGGGAATGGCATTGTATGATACATGTACAGATGGATTAGCACTTGATTCAACCCCTAAAGAGGATGAGGGAATCATTCAAGGCTTTATGGTTGGCGGACGGGCAGCTGGTATGGTGATCACATCTAGTTTGCTGGGTTTGGTGGTTCAGCACATATCGTGGCCAGCAGGATTTGCCTTGTTGGCGGTAATCACGCTGCTTCCTTTTCCCCTTGTATTGAAAAATAAGGAAGTAGAACGTACAGCTAACATACGTTTTGAGTGGGGTGCTTTTAAGAGTTTTAAGCAATCGCATATAATCGCTTTGGGTGTGCTGGGTGCTCTATACTCATTAATAATCAATGGGGCGAATCAGCTCGTAAATCCTTTTCTGGCTGACCGATTTTCAATTAATCTTGCCACAGCCGGGTATATTGCCACGGTATTAGGATTGGGAACAATGGCTGGTGGATTGATTGGCGGAAGTATTACGGATCAAATTGGGCAGAAAAAGTCAGTGCAGGCTGCAGTTGTTGCTTCCTTAATTGGAGTTGGTGTATTACCTTTAATTTCAGCGCAGTGGATGGCCTGGCTGCTTGTCTTTATTTTCGGGTTTTCGTTTGGTTTCTACGAAACCATCTATTTCGCCATTTCCATGCGATTGACAGATGGAAGAATTGCGGCGACTATGTTCTCTATCCTGATGGCGGTCGCGAATATTGGTACTGGGATCGGTTTGGGATTGACTGGTTTCTTGTCTGATATAACAGGTTTTACGACCACTTTTTTGATATTGGCAGCGCTAAATTTTCTCGCCCTGCCTTTGATAGGAGTTATATTTAAACAGGATGCTTAACGATTAAGGTATGCGACAATCAAAAATGAATGAACTATTTTTCTATCCTAAAAATAATTCTTGACTATGAAATGTTGAAATAATTGTATATGGCGGTAGATAACTGAGCAGAAAGCAAATTGGCCACGTCAAAGATCAACTGTGTGGGTTGATACATAGCGATTACAACTATGTAATCACTATTTGGCGAGAAGACGATTCCAGCATCGAGAATGGTGTGAATTAAACCATCTCCCTCTGTAATCCACCCGTGCTTATGTCCAAAGTTGGTGCCATCTGGCAGTCCTGCTTGCAGCAATACAGCAATCTTGTTTTGGGTGAGGTATGTAATTATCAACTGGCATTCGGATTGTGAGATATCATCTCCGTAAACTGCGGCAAACGTTCCCCCTCCTGTTTGCGCACACTGGTAGATGTCGTCCAGGAGCATCCCCAGATCCGCGGTTGTGGTCTGATTGTACACATCCGGATCAGTTGTGTAATCAAAGCGTTGGTTCGCCGGCGTTGAATAGCGCTGCAGTAGTGGAGCTCCCAGATAGAAATGTCCCGCAAGAAAGGTGTTCTGTAAACCAATTTCCCGCATATCTTGAGTAACGAACATTGGTCCGATATTAGGATCTAAATAGACTTCCATCAGGGAGTCTGCGGGTGGGTTTTCAGATCGCTCCACCATTTTTATCATTAAGTCAGCCGCTGTCTGCGGAGTGGGTTCTCCCAACCTTCGGAATACGGAGGTCATTATTGGAATTTTTATTGTACTTGCCGCGGTGAATGAAATCCCAGGGTCATAGCTAACTCCTCTTTCATAAGTGAAATTAAGTTCTTCCCGTTTTTGTAGGTCTAAGATGAACATCTCGGTTAGGCCGTCAAATTTTGATCGGTCTATGATCTGCTTGAGAAGCACTTCCAGATTATCTAGTGAGGGACGGGGTGGAGAAACTTTCCCGATGACCAGCGGGGCAGAACGTTCCGTAGCTGATTGAAGTGCGCGTTCAACAATCGGAAGTGATTTCTCAATATCTAATATCAATCCAGGACTACCGACCTGAAAATTGATTGTGCCGGGAATAGGAATAGAGGAAGAGGGAACTTGGTCATAGCGAGATGCGATCTCATCCATCAGGAAATTGCGGATGCGGTTTTCATCAATGCTTGCTTGAAGGGGAGTGTCACTGGCAGTAAGGGATCGGTTCCATAAATAACCCCAAAAAGAGGACCAGAAAGGAAGGGTTACCCGTTGTTGGTCTGCCACAGCTATCATAGCAGTGATATCTAATTCAAAACCAAGCTGGGATGGTTTCACCTGCATTTGCTGATTGCCGTAGACTAGTTCGATAGGTATATTAAACGCCTGAGTGATCCGCTCTGCCGCTTGTTGCTGATCAAGCCCTCCTACTGCAATGCCCGCGATGCGTGTACCCGGAGAGAAACCAGCCCGCAGGCGACTGAATCTGGTCAATTGAACGACCATCAGGATTAGCGAAGAGACAAGCAGGAAAATCGCAATCCAACGAAAAAGATTAAATTTATTAATTTTCAATCAATAACTCCAGTATTCGAAATGCGCTCAAATTTTACCAGAATCGTTTCTTATAATTATTTCGAATAATAATTGGGCATACGATATACTTTAATTATGAATGTCAACCGGAAAAAGATTGCGGAAACACTCCGGAAAGTGTTTCCATTTAATGATCTGGAAGAAGAGCATATCAATCTCTTGTTAAATAATGCTGAAATTGTTTACTTCCCTGCCGAGAAAATGGTTTATTTAGAAGAAACTTCCGCCTCTTTTTTTTATGTTTTATATCAGGGCCACCTGGAGATCCTGAAAGAGAAACAACACGCATTGCTCAAGTTGAATAATTTCAGTGAAGGTTTTTCTTTTGGCGAGGATGCGTTGATAAAGGGCCAGAAACGACGAACGAGTGCCAGGGCGATAACAGACGTGATCTTGATCAAGATTAGTAAAGAGATAATAACACAGATAAGTAAGGAGAACAGAGGTTTAAGTAATAAAAAGAACACCATGATCACCTCTTATGAACATCTTATCCGCAAAACAATTAACTTGGAAAAAGAGGAAACAATTTGCTACATGGGGCAGCCGCACCCTATTGTTATAATATTGAAAATAATCTTTGCGATGCTTGCTGTATTTGGGCTTGATATTATTCTTGTTATTTTAATTAACAATGGTCTTCTCGTACACAATACTTTATTATGGGGGGGGGGTATGCTAGCTGTCTTAACGCTATTGTGGATTGGATGGCAGTTTCTTGAATGGTCCAATGATCTTTTTATATTTACAAATAAACGGATCATAAACAAACAGCGTTCTTTGTTCTCTTATGAAATAAAACAGGAAACTCCATTTTCCGCAATCGAATCTGTGCAGACAAAAAAGAGCTTTTTAGGTAGAGGATTTAACTTTGGGGATCTGGAGATAAAAACTTTCACTGGTTCAATGCGGTTGGCGTTTGTCCCAGAGATTATCTCTGTGCAGCATATTCTCACTCACCTAACTGAAAGACGAAAAGATTTGATGGATGAAGAAGAAAAAAGGTCTTTTACAAAGGACATCAGGGAGCGCATCGCTCAAAAGCCAACTGAAAGAGAAGTTAGTCTTGAGAATTATCCTAACCAATCATTATCCCAAATAAACGATATGGAATTTGCTATTGAAGGATCAAAT
>CBDAFG010000076.1:0-2642 GCA_965195205.1 uncultured Pelolinea sp.
AGCCCTTCCGCTGTCAGTTGTTCTAAATATTCTTTTGATAATGTACAATCATTCTTGTAGATCATGGTCTTATTCCTTTCTTTTGTTTATCTGACTTCTGAAAGGATACCGTGATCTACTCTTTTTTGAAATTACAGAAAGTTTGTTACACTAGCGAAAATAGAAGTGATTTAATGGAAGCGAAACATCAGCACTGAAAATCTCTTGGTGGGTACATTATTTTAATGGTCAAGGTTTGCAAGGATAACAGTATAAGATTCGATCTTATCCATCCCAATTGAAATCTGGTCATAGAGGGCGGCATATCTTGCTCTGAAAAGCTGTAACCTTGCGAGCATAAACTGCTTGCTTCTAAGGCAGCTTTTTTCCTGTGGAAATTCATGTTATATTTACTTTTCATTACGATAAAAGAGATATTGAGGTGCTATTTGCCAAAAAAAGCGTTATTGAAAATGTTAATACTTACTGCCTTGTTGTCCGTTCTGAGCGCCTGCGGTAGCGGTGGTTTGCAGGAAGAAGGCAGCAGTTCACAGGCAGTGTCTGAAGAGGTTACTATTCCTGACTTACCTACCCCAGCGCCGTCAGTAACGGCTCCTGATCTGCCCACTATCGAACCGACAGAAGTAGCCGCTCTTGCCAATCGCACATCAGAAAAAGATGGGATGGAGACGATCTATATTCAGGCGGGCGAATTTCTGATGGGATGGGGAGGCTCGGATGCGACAGTTGATGTTGGCTCAGGTCCCTACCCGGATTTTCTGGTGCATACGATTTTCCTGGATGATTACTGGATCGATAAGCATGAAGTAACAAACGGGCAGTACCAGATATGCGTGGCGGAGGGTGTCTGCCGGCCATGTAAGCAGAATAATATTCCGCCGCAAGGGACGGACTATTTTACTGATGCAGCATACGCGGATTACCCGGTTGTCAACGTGTCCTGGTACATGGCTCGGGATTATTGTGAATGGACGGGCAGGCGGCTGCCTACAGAAGCGGAGTGGGAAAAAGCAGCGCGCGGTATAGACGGGCGAAAATATCCTTGGGGAAATGAGAAATATTCCGAAGAATATGCCAATATCTGCGATGTCAACTGTCCAGCTGCAAAAAAGGGTGATATCTCGAACCCCAACTTTAATGATGGATTCGCCGGCCCCGCGCCTGTGGGAAGCTTTCCCGCCGGTGCCAGTCCCTATGGTTTACTGGATATGGCAGGCAATGTGTGGGAATGGACCAGCAGTGCTTCAGAGCTATATCCATATGATGCGAATGATGGGCGGGAAGCGCAGTATGATATCCCCGATGGGGAAAAGTGGCCGGAACGCATTTTACGGGGGGGACCTTGGAATGATGGTTACTGGTATCAACGCTCAAGCTACCGCTATCGTGCTGTAGGTGTGTATTTGAATTTCAATATGGGCATTCGCTGCGCGTATTCGGAATAAATTAAAGAGAAAATATAATTTAGATTCTTTCCGCCTTTATCCTAATTACAATCTTTTTCCTATGGGCGAGAAAACCGTCCGGGAAGGTGCTGCGTTGCTCCCTCTTGCTTCTGTTTCTCACAACTAGAGATGGCTGTTCTTAACTTTAATCCTGTTTCTATTGAAAACAAGCACACTTAGTATTTCCTTGTTTTGAACCTATCAAGAAAAAACGAATATAAAAAAGTTATAATAGAAATAACAAGGAAATTGGTCTGGGTTAACCATGATTCAGAGTTGAAAATTGGTACATGGTAAATTTAAGGATCAATAAATCGGGAGGAAAAAATGTGGACTGTACTTTTGATCGTTGGTGTAATGTTATCTATCATAACGCTTTTATCAATCAAAAAAGGGAGGAAAAGCAAGACTTGGCCGAAAACTAAGGCAACTGTGGTTTCCGCTGAAGTAGAAGAAAAACATGAGTATGATGAGGATGGGGATAAACATGTGTATTATTACCCGCGCATTCACTATGATTATCGAATAGACGGTCAGTTTTACAATGGGTCCAGATACAAGCTTTTGGAAGCATCAATGTCGAAGCGGAAGGCGCATGAATTTATTTCGAATTTCATGACCGGTGATATATTAACGGTGTATTACGATCCTGAAAAACCGAACGAATCTGTCCTGCAGCCGGGAGAGCAAAAATATCTATATGTATTTTTTGTCATCGGGATTGGATTAACCTTGTTCAGTTTGGTGAAGTTATTTATATAGATTTATTATTCGTGGAATACCCCGTAGCTTGCTACCGGGGTTCCATACTTTAGCAAAATCTGCTCCCCGAAGGAGCATAATTCCATAATACGCCGTAGCTTGCTGTGGTGATAGGAATTATTAAGGTTTTGCTAGTTTATTTAATAGCTTGGATTCAAGTAGATTTAAGATACCCGTAATAAAATTTAACCGCGGAACAGATTCCAAATAACTTATATAGGAATCACCGAATTTTTCTATGAGACTTGCATCATCAAGCCGGGCAATTTGAACCATACGAGTAGTTCCTAAACAACCAATAATTGTGCCAATCCAATTCTGGCTGAGGAAGATAATAGCTGGATACAACAGCAGCCAACCGAGAATTAGGTTTACCTACTCTGCAATTATGAGTATTGGAAAAATTGGGTCGTGGTATTTAAGAAAGTACAGTAA
>CBDAFG010000077.1:0-9979 GCA_965195205.1 uncultured Pelolinea sp.
ACGTGTGCTCTTCCGATCTGTTATTTCATCTCTGACCGTTAAAGTCACAAATTGATTCTGCGAGTTCTGCTGCACAAGATAAATTTCTTCTGCAATTTCTGTAAGTAATATGTTCTCTATTTTTTCATCATTTATCCTTACGGTTCCAGAATATTCTCCCGCAAAGAGATGAGAAACAAATCCTGTTAGAGCAAGAGCAAAAGTTGTTTTTCCACAACCAGACTCACCTGTAAGCACAATTAATTCGCCCAAATTAATATCTAAATTGATATTATCTAAAGTCTTATGTTCTCTTCCTTCGTATCTGAAGGATAAATTACGCACCGAGATCATTTCGTAACTTCCAAAGTAAGTACATTTTTCAGGAGAATATCACCGCTCATCTTTGCGAGAATATACTCAACGGCAGAATCACCTTGGGAAATAAAAATACGGCATTCTTTCAAGCTTCCATTTAGTTCTTCAAATGAAATAATCCGATTCTCATCACGCGACACCAGTACAATTTCTACGGCTTCATCTTTTGGATCAGAATAATCAACAATTTCGCGAAGTTCCACACCCTGCAGTTTTATCTTATCCTCTCCAAAGTCGATATTCGCGCTGTCCATTGAACTTTGCCACTCTTCTGGCAGAAAAATAAATGACCTGTTTACTTCTCCTTTCACCGGGATTCCCTCGTTCTTCATAAGAATTAACTCCGAAACTCCCCTTACCCATGCCTTGGATGATTCAGCGCCTACTAAGTTGTATGAAACGTTTTCACCTTCATTTTGAACAGCTAAAATGACATGGTTATTCTCTAAAGCTTCTAGATAAGAAACAAAATAGCTATATCCATCACTCGCTTCTATTAATATCAATCCGTTTTCTATTTTTGGGTTTGCGGCCAATATTATGTCAATTAATGCGTAGCCTGTGTAATCTCTTTCCACTCCATTCAATTCTTCAGATATCTCAAGCAATTCAATTTCCGTGTTACCTACCGAAAATTCATATGGCACATCAACTTCCCCGGAAATTCTCACGTTTCTTGAATCATTATTGCTAAGAGAAATAAAAAATAGCGCCGCAAATATAATGAGTATTGAAATACTACCGATCAGATAAAAGGCAGATACCTTCTTATTGCCCCCAACCAACTTTTCTGGATGATAAATACCAGCTTTTTCAATTGCGGCTAATAGGGCCCTTACAACTAATCCTCCAAATACCACACCAGACACAAAAGAAACTGCCGACGTAGATAGAATAGCTATTAAAGTCAAGACGTCGGAGGGTATATCGGCAACAAATTGGAAAACAATAATATTTGAAGCAGACGAAACCCCTGCAGCTAAGTAGTATAAAAGGTTGATTTTATATTTTTTATTTCCAATCAGAACTAAATCAATGATTAAACCAGCCGTGATATTCACAATCAGAACAATTAAACCGTGGGTATTTCCTGTCAGAAATTCAACAATGCCCTTGATTATCCCAACAGTAGTTGCAGCACCAGGCTTCCGAATCATTGAAGCGGCAAGCATCAGCCAAACAATATGCAAACCAGCTGCCCACTGTGTTGTCCCAGCAAATCCTAAAAATGACTGGAAAAAATCACCAATCATATTGATATATGTGCTGGATATCCCTCCAACAGCGGCTAAAGCCGCCATCATCATCAAATCACGTGTGCTGAAATAATAAATCTTCTTATTTTCCAAATCTCTCTCCTATTACAATAAAATGCCAGCACTCTTTTTCAAGTGCTGGCATTTTATTACCTTCAACTGAAGGTACCATGTCATCTCCTTTCCAAATACGGGAGGCATATGCGTTTCCGTTTATACCCTATCGGTTTTATTTCCTTAGATAATCTCATTAGGAAAGTAAACTCGAAGATGTTTCAGATAATAAATTTTATCACAGGATGATTAATCAAAGAAATTTTAAGATAAATGCCATGCGATTTTATGGAAGAATATAAAACACAAATAATTTACCTATGCTACCATTTCTCCAAGTGCACTGAGTTATTTCACACATGATAATTAATAATCCTTCCTACCATTCATTACGGAAAGTCACACGAGAAATGCCCAATGCGATCCTCACAGATTGGGATAATTTCAACATCATTACCCGAGTAAAAGCTAGATCACCCCAATCCACTTTTATTATCGGAAATAGCCTCTCTTCCCTCCCAAACATTGGCCGAAGAAAGTACAAGCGATTTGCTCAACTGCAGGATTCATATATACAAAAATATGGCGTGATCAGGATCGACGGATCAATCGGCGTTTCCCCTCTGATTCAGGCAAATGTTTCTCTTTTCATTGAAAAATCCTATCCAAATATTGCAGCCATGCAAAAACAACTATTTTTTCAGTCTAAAGAAGATTTCAAACCAGATTTTATTATCGTATATACACCAAATATGCCCGCAGATAATTGGCCAGATAACCGCTGCATATTAGTTGACCTTCATAACTACACAACTCGAATCGCGGGAACAGATTATTTCGGGGAATCAAAAAAAGCAGGCCTGCGAATGTGGAATAAATGGGTTTTTGATAGGGGAGGTTTAGCTCTGCACGCGGGATGTAAAACATATCTTGACGATCAGAATAACAAAAAATCGATCATCATCATCGGTCTTTCTGGTACAGGGAAAACAACCACTACCTTTACTCCGCATCTTGATTCACAGCCAGTTCAAGATGATTTCTGCGCTTTTTTCCCCAACGGTGAAATATTCGCCTCCGAAAATGGGTGTTTCGCAAAGACATACGGTTTAGATCCTAAACATGAACCTCTTATCTACGCGGGTTTAACAAAAAGAGACGCCTGGTTTGAAAATACATTTGTGGATGATAAAGGACGTGTGGATTTTCACAATGATTTCCATACCACAAACGGTAGAGGAACTTTTGAACTAGATTCCATCCCCCATGGAAATGTGCGCAATATCCCACCGCTCAGAATGATATTAATTCTTAATCGCAATTTTGACATTCTTCCCGCCATCGTAAAGCTCAATCACGAGCAAGCCGCTGCGTATTTCATGCTTGGGGAGACGACTGGTACCTCCGCGGGTGGAATATCAGAAGCGGGCAAAGCACTGCGAATCCCCGGTACGAATCCTTTTTTTCCTCTGGATCACTCCTCCCAAGGAAATCGTTTTATCGATCTCTTGGATAATTCCCCCAATGTGGATGCTTACTTGTTAAATACAGGTTATATCGGTGGTAAAGATAATCCCGAATCCACAAAAAAAGTAACGATTGATCATAGTAAAAAATTGATCGAGTCGCTTCTTAAAAACGAGCTTATTTGGGAAAATGATGATGATTTTAATTATCAAATTGTTACTAGTAATTCATCCCCAATAGAAACTATCTATACGAACCCAAAAGAATTGTTTCATCGATCAGGAAGAATTCAAGAATATGAAAAAATAACAAATAAATTGATCCTTGAACGCAAGAACTTCCTTTCGAGTTTTAAAAACCTGAACAAAAGATTAATTCAGGCGATATAAAAAACAGCTCTTATGAGCTGTTTTAGCTGGGGGCAAAGGATTTGAACCTCTATAAACAGATTCAGAGTCTGTTGTCCTGCCGTTAGACGAGCCCCCAAAAGGGTACGGGGACTATTTTACCACTTTTCAAGGAATTTCTCACATAGCCAAAAGTATGCTTTGTGACTCTTCTAAGCGTTGAATAGTCCTCTCTTTACCCAGAAAACCAAAGCATGCAGTCAAATAAAGGCGGTGTTACGCGCTGCCCTGAAATCGCTTCCCGCAAATAGCTGAACAGCTGTTTTGGTACCAACCCCAATTCCACTAATTTTTAATTAATCTGTTGTTTTTTGTACCCCCTTATTTATTATCAAAATATATTTTTATAAGAATTATTTACTGTTTTATTTTATTGGATTTAAATGTCTTCTCTCATCATTGATTGTATGCAGATTTGATCATTTTGATTTCTTTAAAAAAGATTTTTACACACGAAAACATAGGCGATGCCTTAAATTAGGTACCTACTGTTTAAGAGTCAGTTTCTCTTTGTGTTTATTGTTTCCATTGTTTCCATAGGGGTTGCACACGAAAACAGGAAAGACGACTTATAAAACAAGCAATATTTCGATTGCTCCACATGATAACCCTACGAGAGGATTGATATAAATATCAAGTCAACTTCAGATTCAAAAGGAGAGGCAAAGATAGATATCTATAGTTTATAGAATCCGTATTGTGAGAAAAGTTCATCAAATTTGTTTTATTGGCTAGGAAAGTATGAAGTGTATCTATCTTCTGTTTTTTCAGTATAAAAGTACCTGCGGTATGATTTGATATAATTCAATTCGGATGTTTTTTTGACCAGCTTCAAGCTCCAAAAGAAATATCTAGGGCTAATCTTTTGGGCCCTAATTTATAATTTCTAATACTTGCTCTCTATATCGTTTTGAAAGGATCTTTCATGACTAACGAAACACCCAAACCAACTGATTTTATTCATGAAGCAGTAGCTGAAGATCTGCGAAATGGACGCTTTTCCTCCGTAAAGACACGATTACCTCCAGAACCGAATGGTTATCTACATATCGGTCATGTCAAGGCGTTTTTAATCGACTATAACATCGCTAAGGACTTTGGCGGGGAACTGGACCTTCGATTCGATGACACGAACCCGGCTAAAGAAAAAACGGAATTCGTGGAGTCTATCCAGGAGGATGCTCATTGGTTGGGTATCGAATGGGAAAATGTTCTATTTTCCTCTGATTTCTTCAGCTTGCTTTATGAATGGTCAATCAAACTAGTTAAAAAAGGCAAAGCGTACGTGGACGATCAAAGCCCGGAAGAAGTCAGAAGGAATCGAGGTTCTTGGACCCAGCCAGGCGTTGAGAGTGCCTGCCGGAATCGTTCGGTTGAAGAAAACCTTGATCTGTTGCAGCGGATGAAAAACGGCGAGTTTCCAGATGGATCTCGCGTCCTGCGTGCGAAGATCGATATGGCGCATGGGAACATGAACATGCGCGATCCAATCATGTACCGTATTATTCACGAACCCCCTCACCATCGTACGGGTAAGGAATGGTGTATTTATCCTATGTATGATTGGGCACAAGGCCAAAACGATGCAATGCATGGGGTTACACATTCGCTGTGTTCAATTGAATATGAGGACCATCGCCTACTATACGAATGGTTCCTAAATAACTTGGAAATTGAAAACAAACCTCGTCAAATCGAGTTTGCTCGGTTAAATTTGACCTATACAGTCTTAAGTAAGCGAAAGTTACGCCGCTTGGTCGAAGGCGAACATGTAGAAGGGTGGGACGATCCACGAATGCCAACCATCAGGGGAATGCGACGGCGTGGTTACACTCCAGAATCATTACGCGACTTTATTGCTCGCACAGGTGTTTCTAAAACAATCAACGCTCGGGCGGGAGTGATGATCGATGTCGCCATATTAGAAGCCTGTATCAGAGATGATCTGAACAAACGCTCCCCACGAAAGCTGGCTGTTCTGGATCCGATTAAAGTCGTGATCGAAAACTATCCGGAAAACCTGACGGAAGAATTCGATATCAATAATAACCCGTCGGATCCTTCAGCCGGGATCCGTAAAGTCCCATTCTCAAAGGTAATTTACATCGATAAAGATGATTTTCGAGAAGAACCACCGCCCAAATATTTTCGTCTCTCCCCCGGGCGGGAAGTGCGCTTGCGGAACGCCTACTTTATCAAATGTTTGAGCGTAATCAAGGATGTAAACGGGAATATTATAGAACTTCAATGCAGCTATGATCCAGCAACGCGAGGTGGCAGCGCTCCTGATGGGCGCAAAGTCAAAGCGACTATCCACTGGGTTTCTGCTTCTCACGGGTTGCCTGCCGAAGTACACCTGTATGACCAGCTGTTCAATAATCCTGATCCAGAAGCCAGCGGGGATTTTATTGCTGATATTAACCCGGACTCTAAACGTATCCTTACCAATTGTTTAGTTGAGCCAAGTTTAAAGGATGCGCAGCCAGGAGACCGATTTCAATTTGAAAGATTGGGATATTTTTGTGTCGATACCCAATCGATGCCTGATAAGCTTATATTCAACCGGACTGTGAGTCTTAGGGATAAATGGGCAAAAATTAAAAAAGCGAAGGAAAAAAACCGGCGGTTACCAATAAACAAAAAAAACAAGAGAGACTTCTAACAGAACTTTGCATTCCGCGTGGCTCTTTTTATTATTTCCACCTCTGTTTTGTTCCAATTGCACCCATTTTTATATGAGCCTAAAATGCAAACACACCGTAAACTGGTTTCAGAAATATATGTTTACCACCGGGCCAGTCAGCCTGCCAACTCGCTACCCTGTAGAAAAAGTGGAAATAAACAAGACGGAATTTGGGATTTCATCCATTTTTGGTAGAAAATCAAAGAGTGTGTAACCAATTCTTCCAAGCATGCAGATTTAGCATCGATGGTATAGATACATGGGGTGTCGATTTCGCTCTCCTGGACAATAATGGTCAAATAATTTCCTCCTCATATCATAATCGCGACAGCCGCACAAACGGGATAATGGAAAAAGCATTCGAAAGAATGCCCCGCAAGAAGATTTCTGAAATAATCCGCCCTCAATTTCCTTTCTGGTTAAAGAGAAACTCCCTAGTTGATTAGTTTTCATAGGGAATTGGGGATAAAACAGTTATATTTTTAGCTCTTAAGGTTGTGGGAAACCTCTATAAACAGATTCAGAGTCTGTTGTCTTGTCGTTAGACGAGCCCAAAAAGGGTGCGAAAACTATTTTACAATTTTTCAGAGAATTTCTCACAAAGCCATAAGTATGCTTTGTGACTCTTCTAAGCGTTGAATAGTCCTCTCTTTACCCAGAACAAGCATGCAGTCAAACAAAGGCGGTGTGACCCGCTGCCCAGAAATCGCTTCCCGCAGATAGCTGAAGAGCTGTTTTGGTGCCAACCCCTTATCCTCCATATAAATCTTTACTTTAGTCTCAATTGATTCCAAAGTCCACTTATCAACAGATCGTATAATTTCTACAATTTCTCCCGAAATTTTCTTTGACTCTTCCAATGATAAATCCCGGATCAGCAAATCTTCGAATACATGGGTTATTTTCTCTCTAAATAAAAATTCACACCGTTCCACCGAATCGTCAAGAGTGATCATTCTATCTTTCAAGACATGAGATATTTTTTCCAAGTCATCAAGTGAAGCGTTAATTGATTTTTTCTCGAAATAAGGAAATATTCGTTCGGCTAATTCCCGATCAGACAATTTTTTAATATGCATTTTATTAAAATGGTCTAATTTTGAAAAATTAATCGCCGCAGGAGATGGATTTAGTTTTTTTAATGAGAATTTTTCTATAAGATCATCCATTGTAAAATATTCGGTATGATCGTCATAGCTCCATCCCATCAAAGCGATCCAATTGATGACTGCCTCAGGCATATAACCTAATTCTTCCAGATCTTTTATAAAAATTGAATACCCATCATTACTCAACTGCGCCGCTTCTCTTTTGCTCATCTTTCCTTTGCCGCTCGGTTTAAGAAATATGGAAAGATGTACCCATGTGGGTTCTTCCCAACCAAACGCCTCCCAGATAAGATGGTGTAAGGGTGAGGTGGGCAGCCATTCTGATCCCCTGATCACATGGGTTATCTTCATCAGGTGATCATCCACAGTTGCAGCCAGATGATACAACGCCCAGCCGTCTGATTTCACGATGATGTAATCATCTAAATTTTTATTATCAAATGTAATTTCACCTCTAAGAAGATCGTTAACAATTGTTTTTCCCTCTTCGGGTATTTTAAATCGGATGACATATGATTCGCCATTCCTTATGCGTTCTTCAGCTTCAGCGAGGGGAATATTTCGGCATAAACCATCATAATGAGGTAGCTTTTTTTGCTTTCGTGTTTCTTCCCGAACTTTCTGCAATCTCTCCTGTGAACAGAAGCAATAATACGCCCGTTCTTTGTTGATCAATTTTTTCGCATATTGCTGATATATTTCTTTTCTCTCAGATTGCCGGTATGGCCCATAAGGTCCGCCTTTTAGAGGCCCCTCATCCCAATCAATCCCTAACCAATGCAATCCATCGATAAGTTCTTCTTCTGCTCCTTCAACCAAACGTTTTCGATCAGTATCCTCGATCCGTAGAATAAATTGCCCCTTGGTCTTTTTTGCGATTAGATAATCATATAATGCCGTTCTGGCGGACCCCAAATGCACATGTCCAGTAGGTGACGGTGCAAATCTAACCCGGTAAGATGTGTTGCTGTTTGTCATAAATCTCCAAGTCTTATTGAATTCTGTTTTTTCGTAAACTTACACTTTCGACCAAGCCAATCCCTAAAATAGTGCTTAGCAGTGAACTGCCCCCATAACTTAAGAACGGGAATGGCAAACCTGACACAGGAACAACATTCAAGTTAACACCAATATTAACCGCTCCTTGAAATAATATCATGATCGCATAGCTATAAGCAATCAAAGATCCATACAGATCACTTGCACTCTTTCCAATTTGCATACATCGCCAAATTATAAACAAGAAGATTCCCATGATGAACGTTGTTCCTACAAACCCAAATTCCTCCGCCATTGCAGAAAAAATAAAGTCAGTATGTCGAACCTTTAAGAATCTCAATTGCACTTGAGTTCCCTCCCCATAACCCTGCCCAAACCATCCGCCTGAACCTATTGTAATAAGAGCTTGTTCAACATTATATGTCTCACCATGGCGAGCCTCAGGATCAGGAAATAAAAAATTTACAATTCTTGCTTGTTGGTAATCTTCCATTAGTGGAAATGCAACCGCGATCAAGACCAATCCTAATACAGCTAAAATTGCCAAATACTTCAATGGCAATCCACATATCCATAACAAAGAAAACCAGATCACCATAATAACAATTGAAGTACTTAAATTCGGCTGTAATAATATCCAGATCACTACACCCATTGTCATAATAAAACTTTCAGCAATCCAACGAAAATCTCGCGGCTTATCCTGGTTTCGTGCAAAATAATCTGCAAGCACCATAATCATCAGTATTTTTACTATTTCTGATGGCTGGATCAGGATCACACCCGTATCTAGCCAACGAGCTGAGCCAAACCTTGCCTCTCCAACCACATAAATTATTAGAAGAGAAATAATCGCGAAAATATACATAAAGCGTGCTAAAGATCCCCAGTAATGGTAATCAATGGCTGCCATCACTAACAGTAATATTGTTCCAACGCCCAGAAAGAGCGGTTGTCTTGAAACCGCCTCAGCAAGCACTTCGTTCCCGGCAATAGCAGATTGGATCATCATGATCCCAAAAATACTCAAGAACATTGCTGCACCAAATAGCCAGAAGTCAAAATTACGCCAAAGATCTCTACGCATTAATATATCCCTTAATAACTAATCACCGTTTACTGAATGGTTTAATGGGAATATCAGCGATTAATCGCTGCTCTCTTCCTTCATGCATCATCGTAATTTTCACTTTTGAAACATCAATTGTTACATGTTTCGAAATAACCTGCAATAATTCATCTTTCATCTCTGCAAGTGTCGTAGCTGAAATATCTGCCCTGTCATGGATTAATACAAGTTTCAATCGTTCTTTCGCTTCATTAGCGCTTTTTGTTTTTCTTGAGAATTTAGAGAACCAATCACTCATCTTATTCTCCTCCAAAATTAAATACTTTAGAAATCCGATGGAAAATTCCATCTTTATATTCCAGATCAATCAGAGGAATATCATCCCCCATCAATCTTCTGGCTATATTTCGAAAAGCTTGCCCAGCAATTGATTTCTCATGCGTAACAACTGGTTTCCCAACATTAGTACTTATAAGCACGCTTTCATCTTCCGGAATAATTCCGATCAATTCGACCGCCAACAATTCAAGGACATCCTCTGCGGCCAACATCTCTCCGCGTTTGACCATTTCAGGATT
>CBDAFG010000078.1:0-3931 GCA_965195205.1 uncultured Pelolinea sp.
CGATTGATTTCAGCTATTTTGATGGAGGTTAGTGAAGAGTGGGAATATGGCAAGATTTATTTGAGAATGGAGACGGGTTAGAATATTAGTTAATAAAAAAAGGATCTGTGATCAATTTTACAGAAAAGATGACACACAATCCAGTGAAGTCTGAAATGAAATTACTTTATATACAAATTATATATAATATACTTTATGAATAATTCCATTACTGATATTAAAGGCATTCTTGTTGGTCAATCTGAAAATAGAAAAGCATTAACAGGATGCACTGTTGTTATCTGTAAAAAAGGTGCGATTGGTGGAGTCAGCCAGCGGGGTGGCGCACCAGGCACACGCGAAACAGATCTCCTACGTCCGATGCGTTTGGTTCAAAAAGTCCATGGCATATTGTTAGCAGGCGGATCCGCATACGGATTAGATGCAGCTGGGGGGGTGATGCAGTACCTTGAGGAAAAAGGTGTTGGATTTAAGGCAGGCCCCACAGTAGTTCCCATAGTCCCATCAGCGATTTTATTTGATCTTGCAATGGGTGATTTTTCAGTCCGCCCTGATAAGACCATGGGATATGAGGCGTGCATTAATGCTTCCTCTGCTCCTCCCGCACAAGGCAATTTTGGTGCCGGGACCGGAGCAACTGTAGGAAAAATTCTGGGTTATAAGCAATCGATGAAATCTGGAATTGGAACGGCCAGTATGCAAATTGCAAATGGCGTTATTATTGGAGCATTAGTGGCAGTTAATGCATTTGGAGATATTGTCAAGGACAATAAAATCATCGCTGGCGCCCGTACTGTTAAAAAAGGTCCAGTAAAAATTGGGAAAGAAGGTTTTTTCGCAGATACTCTCGAGGTCATGCAGAGCCTTACCGGACGAAAAATCCTCTCCTATGCTGCAAAGCAGAACACGATCATTGGTGTAATAGCGACAAATGCAGCCTTAAGCAAAGAAGAAGTTAATTATTTCGCTGATATGGCTTCAAATGGGATTGCTTTATCTGTTCAACCCGCTTTCACAATGTTTGACGGGGACACAATTTTTGGATTAGCCACCGGCCAGGTAAAATCAGACATCAATATTCTATCGGCCTTCGCACCGAAAGTATTTTCAAGTGCGATCATTAACGCTGTTATGGCTGCAGATCCAATTGATGGTTTGCCATCTCATAACTCAGCAATTACCAATTAAAATGATCTGTTTTTTCCAAGCCACAGAACCATAAACACACTTTACTCGAAATCAGGAATTTTCTTAATTTCTTATAACCCATACTCACTTAACGATATTTCTCCAATAAATTATATAAGATTACTAGTTTGTGTTTTTTGCTGAGGTAACTAAATAGCATATTAGATTCTTTAATACGATAATTCCAGTATCTTTTCTGTTTCTTGTTCTGTAAGCTGGATTGGGTTTCCCTTCATACTGCTAGATTTTTTCGATTTTTGGATAATTGTTGGAAAATGTTCTTTTTTAATACCAAGTTCTGATAATCGAGGAATTTCCATGTTTTTACACAAAGACGATAACCACTCAATTCCTTCATTAATCGTAGCATTTTCCCTTCCTGTTACCCATCTAGCAATATCTTCAAATCGGGAAAGCTTTTCTGAGTCACTTCCTCGAATGAATAATGTTTCCACATTAACTAACATCACTGAAGGGAGTAATGCTGCGCAAATCGCCCCATGTGGTGCACGAAACATCCCTCCAATCGGCCCGGCAAGCCCATGAACAGCACCTAGCTTTGCATTTGCAAGCGCCAAACCTCCCATCAAACTGACCCAGGAAATGTTTTCTCTCGCCTCGTAGTCATTCCCATCTTTCCATGCCCTCATCAGGTAAGATGCGGCTTTAGGGATTGCATCTTCACAGAATATATCAACCATTGAATTGGAATATCGAGATACATACGGTTCTATTACCTGAGTAAACGCATCCATTCCCGTAACAGCGGTAATTGTTCTCGGTACTCCATAGGTTAACTCAGGATCAACAATTGCAACTTTTGGGAGCAGAAATGCGTTTCTCATACTAACTTTTGCTTTCTTGTCGGGGACCGAAATTACAGCATTTCTTGTCACCTCGCTCCCGGTTCCAGCAGTTGTTGGTATTGCTATGTAGGGCTTTGATGGGTTCTTTAAAGGTTTCCCCTTACCAACAACCTCTAGATAATCCAATAAGGAGCCTTGGTTATTCAATAAAGCAGCTGTTGCCTTTCCAGTATCAATAACCGATCCTCCCCCAAATCCTATTACGATTTCACACTCTTTTTCACGGCCTAACTCGACTGCCTGATTGACTGTTTCGATATCAGGTTCTTTTTCAACATTAAAATAATCCCATTTAACTTTAGCATCTTCACAGATTGAAAAAATAGTCTCCGGATCAGGGTGTTCTTTACCTTTTATTATTAATACTCTTTTTCCATATTGACCACCGATAATTTTGCTCAAGGAAGATATTTTCCCAACCCCAAAAATTATTCTATTCGCAGTTGAGAAATCAATGTTCATGCATTCACCTCAGGTCTCTTTCTAGCCATAATCTTACCTGGATATAAGTACCAATATTTCACAATTAATTATTATCGTTTTCATTTACTCTGCCATTTGCCTAAATAATATACACTTTTCATCCAGCAATATATCCATAATATGGATGTCTTTTTGTAAATTTCCCAAGTATTAATAATAATATCATATACACGGTTAATTAAATGGTCGTCTTAATAATCTTTACAATTTATTGATATTGGTAAATAGATTTCGGCACAAACTTTCAAGTCTTCGCGATCCGCAAATTTTCAAATCTGGTTCTACCTGAATAGTTCATCTTACCTGTAAATATTTCCAATTATTAATTATTTATTAATAATATTTGAATTGTTGACATTCCCCTTAATTTTTTGTATATTGATTATTTGTTCGCTAAATCAGACATATGTACTTGGTTTTTCGAGCAAACTAGTCATTGATTTTTGCTAATAAAAAGTGTATCCTGAATATTGACTAATATGGATTGTTTTATTAATACAATTTATTAAGAGGTCGCTTGTTTTTTTATGAATAGAAAAAAAGTAAATGTGATTGATGAAGATGAAAAGATTCAATTTTCAGCAATCTCAAAATTAATCGAACTTGGCCGACAAAAGGCTTACATCACAATTGATGATATTCTGCGTTTATTTCCAGAAGCAGAGCAGGACGTAAGCCAATTAGAAGAGGCTTTCGCTGCTTTGATGGCAGCAGGTATTCCTTATCTTGAAGATGACGATCTCTCATCCGAACCAACAGAAGATGATCTTTCTTCAGATGAGGTAAAAGAAATCGAAGATGAGGCTCATGAAGCGCCCACAGATGATCTCAAGCATATTGATACTGACGATACGATTGGCTTATATCTTAAAGAAGTCAGCCGTGTTCCCTTGCTCACAGCCGAAGAAGAAGTAGACTTATCACAGCGGATTGAACGCGGAAGAATGGCAAGAGAAGAACTTGCCTTAGGGAATGTCAACAATAAAAGACGCCCCGAGCTTAGATCGCTTATTGAGGATGGATGGAATGCCAGAGAACATCTTGTTACAGCTAATTCAAGACTAGTTATAAGCGTTGCAAAAAAGTATATGAGCCGCGGTGTACCCTTCTTAGATCTCATCCAAGAAGGCAATATCGGGTTAATTCGAGCTACAAAAAAATTTGATTACCGGCGAGGGCATAAATTTAGCACTTATGCAACATGGTGGATTCGCCAAGCTGTTACTCGGGCAATCGCTGATCAGGGACGCACGATTCGAGTTCCTGTACATATGGGTGATCAAATAAATAAATTATTACGCACTCAGCATCAACTTACACAAAAACTGGGCCGTGATCCATCCGTTGAAGAATTAGCAATCGCTTTAGATGTTCTTCCTAAAAAAGTCGAAAAT
>CBDAFG010000079.1:0-12084 GCA_965195205.1 uncultured Pelolinea sp.
CTCCTCGTACCCATTTTTCACCCATTGCCCTATAAGCGTTTCTCACAGTTTCTGCTGTAACGAATTCATGCAATTTTTCATAAGATTCTAGCGCAACTTTTTCCATTGTCCATTCAGGATGTGAGTCTTTCAATTTTTTAAAGACTTCGTATCTCATTTGTGTTTTTATTGTTGGTTTCCTTTTTTCGTCAACAAAAATATTATCATTATTAACTTTTGGAAAACCTAAATTATCTTTTAAATACACAATCTTATTCTTGTATTGATTATCAACATCGTTGCAAATTGCGTTAAATTCTTCATGAAATGGTGAATCATTAGAAATATATCCTTTAATCGAAAATTCTTTTAGGTCTAGTCTCTCTATTGAAAAAGAGAAATCTCTGGGGATCCTTGAAATTGTTTTATTGTTAATCTTTAAACTTGGGTCTATTGGGTACGTAATACCAAGCAAATAATTTCCCTTAATATCATATGTTAGCAACTTATACGCTTTAGGTTTATTATATTTTTGAGGATTGTAAATATCAAAATAATGGTCTTCGTAAATTAAGCTAGCACAATTTATTAATTGGTTGTAAAGCCAATCAGAAAATATATCAAAATCAGCATTTATTAGAGCTGAATACTTTTGATAATCAACTTCGTCTTCTGCTTTTAGACAATTCTTTTGGTCCTGCTTTCCTTTCAAAGAAACCTCTTTATTTACATATATATATAATAATATTAACATTTTATTCAGCAAAAGAGAAATTCACTAATAATTTGAAAAGGGAAGGGAAATGTTATTTAAGGAAATATCAAGTATTGAAGATAAAGATATAGACTTTCTAGTAAAGAATTCAGTATCGGAGGGAAAAACTATTGAATTTAAATCCAAGAAACCAGGGGGAAATGATAAAGAGAAAAGAGAATTTTTGGCAGACGTATCATCTTTTGCAAATACAGAAGGGGGACATCTTATATTTGGGGTAGAAGAAAATGAAGGGATTGCAATTTTGTGTCCTGGTGTAGTTATAGAAAATAGAGATAATTTAATATTAAGAAATGAAAGTTTAATTAATGATGGGATTCAACCACGGATACCTGGGATTAAATCTAGGGTAATCAGTATTTCAAATGGTAAGTATATCTATATAATCTATATTCCAAAGAGTTGGTTATCACCGCACATGGTAATTTACAAGAACCTTTCAAGATTTTATAAACGCAATTCGGCTGGAAAATATCAATTAGATGTAAATGAAATTAAAGATTCTGTTCTTGAGTCGCATAGTCTTGAAAGTAAAATAACGGACTTTAGAAATGAACGAATTAGTAAAATTCTATCGCTTGATACACCTATACCCTTCAAATTAATTCACAATATTGTTCTTCATTTTATTCCTATTGAATCTTTTCAATCAAACATAAATATTGACTTTACGAAAGACCCTAATGAAAACATAAAGCTTATTACCACTCATGAATTTGCTAATTACCAAAGATTAAATATTAATGGCATGGTAAATTGTCTTCAATATAAAACAGGTGAATTTGTAAACTATAATCAATATTTTCGAAATGGTATCGTTGAAATTGTGGATGGTGATACTCTGTCAAAAAATCAAGATGGTGAAATCATTCCTGATATCGTATTTGAAGTCAATATCATTAGGGCATTGAGGAGGGTAATGGATTTTTATAAGAACATTCAAATCAATCCACCTATATATTTATTTATGTCTCTATTGAATGTTAGGGGTTTCACAATGGCGAAATCCAGGTATGCTCGACACCTTTCAGATACCGAAATTAGGCGATTGGGTGTCGATCTGGATTTAGTCTTTCTGCCTGAAGTCATTATTAATAATTTTAAGAAAGATAAACCCACTGAATTTATGAAATCAACTTTTGATTTAGTATGGAACTCTACGGGCTTGCCTAGGTCTGCTAATTATGATACAGCGGGGATTTGGAAACTATCTAGTAATCTCAATCAATAAATTATCTAAGGTTTAACTTTTATGATTAATAATTGTATTAGTAAAAACAATTATTCAAGCGAATTTTTTCCGATTATTTTTTATTGAAATCAGTTACTAGGATTGAATCTAACGAAAATATTTCTCTAAAAAATAGTAATTCATCAAAGAAACCTTGCGTATAGCATAGATACAAGTTGATATTTTCGAATCCAAATAATTGCATTTTCAGGGGGACAAAAAGCATATCAGAATACCTTTTTAATCAAATAAAACCGTTAGAGAAATTGGACTGAAAGGGTATGGTTTCGATAACTCGAAATTAGCGAAAGCATAACAGATGCTAAAATCAAATTGTTTTCTTTTAAACTATATAATTTAATTATTTTCAGTAATATTAAGGAGACTGTAATGAAAAAGATAGTTTCTTTTTTGAAGAGAGAATTTTTTATCGGGTACTTGTTATTAGTTTTGATTAGTTTAATTATGTTACTGACAGTTAATTTTCTTAATAAATATTTGGATCTAATATTTTTGCAAAAGTTGTTTAGTAGAATACTTATTCTTTTAATCTTTTTATTTATGCTTACGTATATAAATAAAAACATTATCATAACAACAAGAAATGATTTTGGTTTTGGGGAAAAAGCATCAAACATTGTTTCATGCGTTGTTCCGTTCTTTTTCTGGAGATCTTTTTGCGAATGGTTCATTCTTGTTTTAAATAATAATAATGTGATTTCACCAAATATTAACTATGAGGACATTTTTTGGGTTCCTGCAATTTTAAGTGCAGTTTTGCTTTTTATATCAAAAGAGAATTTAAGTAGGGGGCTTAAAGAATACACAAAGTATCTAGAAACATTGACTGAACTCGAAACTATCGGAATGCAAAAGTTGTATTTTGAACAATTCTTTTTTACTGAAGTTATTAAAATAGAGGATTTTGACAGGTCAACGCAAGATGAATGGAAAAATTTCTTTACAGAAATTTATAGAAACCAAGTAAAGAATATTTCTTTAACTCGTAAACTGATTGAAAATATTAAGCAATTTCAATTATTAAATTATGAAATTAATGAAAAATTTATTAAAGATGAGATAAGGAAAATCGAATCTGTAAGTTTTGGTGGATACTTTGCGCTTGACAAAATATTTATACGCTCAAATTCAAGAGTAGATAAAGAACGGGAGATGATTATAAAAGGTGCATATCCAGACTTAACGCTAATAGAGATATCGAACGCCTTGAAAAACGAATTAGGAAAATTACGCGAGTCTAAGAAAGATAATAAAATATTTACATATTTTAAATCAATTATTCATGATCCTGAATCCTCCTGTATAATTGATTTTGAAAATATAAACCCCAACCTTTACCGTTTTTTTGATTGGGAAATGTAATTTCGAGGGATTACAATTTGCAAAAAGCTAAAGCAAGGAATTTCACAAAATTAATAACCTTTTTGCATGAAGTTAAGTAGGGAACCTCTGTGATTCAGCACCGAGGAAACTTTCCCTAATATTTTTTATAATCTCCAATTATCCACTGGGCTAGCCTTTCTATGTGCTGTTTCACAATCCGCTTTTGCAATTGCTAAGTAACGTTTGACCATCTCCAGTGAAGAATGACCTAGAATTCTTTGTAATGTATAAATATCCCCTTCATTTCTGAGATATTGAATCGCGAATGTATGCCGGAAACGATGCGGATAGACATTCTGAACCTCTGCCTTATCGCCCAGGTAACATAAAATTTTTCGAATCGAATGCCTGTCCATAGGTCTACTTAACTTTGATGTGAACACATAATCATCGGATTCTAAGTCTCTACCTGTTAGGTAGCGCCACAGAGTGCTTTTTGAAAGCTTGCCGATGAATACTGTTCTTGGCTTACTCTTTAGTCCTGAACCATAAGGACTAACCGTTATTTGACCTGTCTCCAAATCAACATCAGAGATTGTCAATCTTGCCAATTCGCTTACTCTCAAACCCGTATCAAGCAAGGTGAGGATTATGGCTTTATCTCTTTTGGCAGTGGGGCGTTTCATCCGATATGCCTCTCTATTATTCGAAGTTGCCCTTTTTGTGTAATTACATGCTGAAAGCAATCTTTTTATATCTTCACTCTTGAAAGGTTCAATATGTTTTGAACTTGCTTTTGGATAGGTTATTTTGTAATCAGGACATTTTATATCCAATTCATTTTCAATCCAGGTGAAGAGAACTCTAATTGCTCTCCAAACATTTCTAATAGATGATTCAGCTAAGTTTTCTTCTTGGCGAAGGTATATAAAGAATTGTTGTAAATCGTTTTTCGTAATTTCCGAGATTTCAGGATTATTTAAATAACGGATTAACTTGTTTACTCCGTACTTATAAACTGTAATTGTATGTGGGCTAACACCATCTGCTGAACGAGATATAATTAGTCCTTGAAAAGATTTATTAAGTTCCATAGATGAGTCCTCCGGTTCATTTGTTTTTGAACCGCAGTACGCATTATTCATGGGAATAGGGGGGAGATGAGGTTTGGAGTGGGCGGAACAGGGCTTGAACCTGCGACCTCATCTGGGTAAGAGATGTGCTCTAACCAACTGAGCTCATGGGCTCAAGTCTAATTTGATGAACTGATAAATTATCTCCCAGTTTGATGCGGTGATTCGCCCTTTTTTTGCTTTACCTCTCTTCTCTATGGCCAACTGATGTGCTTGTTTAGGATGATAACCTCTTTTTCCCTTGTTGCGTACAAGCTCTCTGCCTATTGTTGACTTGTGGACCCCGATAGTTTAGGCTATTTCGGTATTTGAATGGCTTATTTTCAATAAGGCAGATATCTGGTATCTTTGTATATGGGTAAGCTGTGTGTACGTTCGCATGAGTGCTCCTTTGATTTAGTCGTTAGAATGGTGCTCATCTTACCGTAGCTTACCTTTCTAACTTTTCTAAAGTTGCACTTGCTTGTTGAATTCAAGAAGTATAATAAGAGATGAAAATACTTATTCGAAGAGATGTAGATAAAAAATAGGAGAGGACATGAAAAGTAAAACGTTACTAATTATTTTGGGATTTATATTATCTATTTACGGTTGCATCCCACCTAGCGACCAAGATATAGCCAAAGCGCTTGAAGAGACAAAAACAGCAGAGCAAACTAGCACTCCTAGAGCAACAAAAACACCAATAGTCACAGAAATGACATGTTCAATTAAAGAAAAACAACACGAAGAATGGGAAACAGTTCTTTGTGAGACTTTCGATAATAATTCCTATCAATGGGATGTAGGGGTAGATTCTGAAAATGGGACAGATTCTATAATAAGCAATGGAAAATATATTATTAATTACAATAGCGCTAATAAAACAGGTTATACGACGGGTTTATCATTAGCCATTCCATTTATAGAAACAAAGGTTTATGTAATAAACATACTAGGGGAAATGAATAGTGTTTATAAACAAAACACTTGGGGATTATTGGTAAATGGATTTTTCGACACAGGCATTGCTTTTCAAATTGATAATCAAGGAAATTATTTTATTACAGACTATAACATTGCTGGTGATTCATATATTGGTAATGGAAAATATGGTTCTCATAATGCAATAAAGTGGGATAAACCAAATGAAATTACAATTGTCGTGGAAAACGAATTACTAACATATTTTGTAAATGGGACGCTAATAACTTCTTATGAGTACAATTCATCGAATGATAATGATATTAGTATCTCAATTTGGGCAGCAGAAGGAATAAGTGTTGATTTTGAATTTGACCATATTCTGGTTAGGGAAAAAAATAAGTAATAATAGCCAAAATGGGTAAGTAACAATTGAACCGTTTTTTCAAAAATCTTTTTATTAATAAAACGATTAATAATCAAAGGAATGGTTTATTCAACATCTTTTATTGGAAGAATTGCAAGCTTTTGATAAGACTGCGTTGAATGTGGACTTTTACCCTCTAATGTCTTTGATAGAATTAGTGATTGTAAGGCTTTTTAGATTTTCATAGATGAGTCCTCCGATTCATTTGTTTTTGAACCGCAGTACGCATTATTCATGGAAATAGGGGGGAGATGAGGCTTAAAGTGGGCGGAACAGGGCTCGAACCTGCGACCTCATCTGTGTAAGAGATGCGCTCTAACCAACTGAGCTACCCGCCCATGCGCATTATTATAACTGGAAATAAATAAAAGTGAGTTAAATGCAAATCATTCGTTATTCCCAACACAATCAAAAAGTGCAATATGGGTGGATACTCGGCGATAAAGTAGGTCCCCTTAGTGGACCGCCTTTTGGCCCTTACAGGCGGATGGATGCGGTTGTGCCCTTATCTAACGTGAAATTACATGCACCTGTACGACCAGGAAAGATCATCGCAATTGGGCGTAATTATCCGGAACATGCAAAAGAACATGATGTGGAAATTCCAGATACACCACTCGTTTTTCTTAAACCTCCTTCTTCAATAATTGGATTTGGAGATCAGATTCTTCTTCCTCCTCAGTCTAAAAAAGTTGAATATGAGGCAGAATTGGCTGTTGTGATAGGCAGGAGTGGAAGATGGATTGATATCCGTGAAATAGAGAGTTTTATTCTGGGATATACCATCGCAAATGATGTAACCGCGCGGGATTTACAGCGTAATGACGGGCAGTGGACACGTGCAAAAGGATTTGATTCTTTTTGCCCGCTTGGCCCATGGATTGAGACAGACCTGGATGTGACGGATGTGCTTATCACGAACCGTGTAAATGATGAGATTCGCCAGATGGCATCAACGAGAGAAATGGTTTTCAATATTCCTCAACTTGTTGTTTACATTTCTTCAATCATGACTCTAAATCCAGGCGATCTCATTCTGTCGGGAACACCTGCCGGTGTGGGAAAATTGGAAGATGGTGACACGATAGAAATCGAGATTGAAGGCATTGGAATATTGAAAAATATAGCCGCGAAAGATTTGCGGCAGGGATAAACGGTATTATTGAGAAATACCCAAATGGTATAATTTTAAAATGTGAAAAATAATGGTATAAAAGGAGCTTTGGCATGTCAGGTCATTCAAAGTGGTCTACCATCAAACGTAAAAAAGGGGCAGCTGACGCAAAACGAGGCCAATTATTTACGCGTTTAGCAAGGGAGATTGCGATTACGGCACGAGAAGGAGGGGGCGATTTAGACTCAAATTTCAAGTTGCGATTATCGGTAGATCGCGCGAGAAAAGTGAATATGCCAAAAGATAATATCGAGCGTGCGATTAAACGGGGAACAGGGGAGGATAAGAGCGGGGGGGAGATTGAGCGGATTACATATGAGGGATATGCATCAAACGGTATCGCTGTCATGATCGATTGCCTTACAGAGAACCGAAACCGAACAGTGGCTGAACTTCGTCATGAATTAACTCATGGCGGTGGAAATATGGCGGAAGTGGGAGCTGTTTCCTGGCAGTTCAAACATGTGGCATATTTTGCGATAAACGCGGCGGACAAGGATTTTGATAAAATTTTTGAATTGGCAGTCGAGAGCGGGGCAGATGATATTACATCTGATGAAGAAACTATTGAAATCATTGCCCCAGTAGATGCTTTTAAGATAATCAGCGATAATTTGAAATCTACTGGAATAGAGGTCGATGAGGCTGATCTTCAATATATTCCAAAGCAAGAGATAACATTAGAAACTGATAAAACATTGAAGGTTATGAGGATTATTGAAGAGTTAGAAGGATTGGATGATGTCCAGGCTGTTTTTTCTAATTTGACTATCAGTGAAGAAGCTTTAAAGGAGCTCGAGGAAGAATAAAAATATGGCTGTGATCGGAATTGATCCAGGCACAGCATTGACCGGGTATGGCATTGTTGAAGAATTGCGGAATCAGTCTTTACGAGTTATTGATTTTGGGGTGATCCGTACTGAATCAACCGATAAACCTGAAATTAGATTAAAAAAAATATTTACTCAATTAAACGAGATACTTTCTCTTTACAAACCCGAAACTGGTGCAGTTGAGAAACTTTTTTTTCAACGCAATACTCGCACAGCAATGTCGGTTGGACAAGCCCGTGGTGTGGCGATATTATCTCTTGCGGAAGCTGGACTTTCGGTCAGTGAATATGGACCTGTTGAAATTAAACAGGCAGTTGTTGGATATGGTAGAGCATCTAAAAATCAAGTCCAGCAAATGGTTAAAATGCTTTTAAACCTGCAGGAAATTCCTAAACCTGATGATGCAGCAGATGCGCTGGCGGTCGCTATTTGCCACATTCACAGCCGAAAAATGCTTGCAATGCAGCAGGATAGTGTGTCGTGAAAATTATTTCAAGTACAAGCAATCAATATATTAAATCAATACGGAAGCTGAGCAACAGGAAAGAACGCGATAGGTCTGGAAAGTTTTACATCGAAGGTTTGCGTTTAATTGGTGAAGCATTAAGGACAGATTTTCCGCTTGAAAGTATTCTGTATAGCTCTGATCTTCTAACATCAGGTTTTGGAAAGAACGCGATCGAGGAAGGGAGGAAAAAAGGAGTTGATATTATTGAGGTAACCAAGGAGGTTTTTCAAACATTTGCATTAAAAGATGGGCCTCAGGGGCTTGCGGCAGTTGGCATCCAGAAATTGGTTAGTATCAAGGAACTTCACAATCTGAAAGGGTTGTGGATTGTTTTGGATAACGTGCAGGATCCCGGTAACCTTGGGACAATCATGCGGTCTTTAGATGGTGCAGGAGGAAAGGGCTTGGTATTGCTTGGAACGAGTACGGATGTTTACCACCCGACATCTGTTCGTTCTAGCACAGGGGCTTTATTTTCCCTTAAAATTGCAAAAATGAACCTTGCGAATTTTTACGAATGGAATTCAAGGGAAAATATGCCTATAATTGGAACAATATGTGGAGAAGCAGAAAATTATAGAAAATATGATTTTCCTCAAGATATGATTTTATTAATGGGAAGCGAACAAAAAGGTTTAGGTAAAGAACTTCTTGAAATGTGTGAAGGTTTAGTTAATATTCCTATAGTGGGAAGCGTGGACTCATTGAATCTTGCGTGTGCCGCTTCAATTGTTTTATTTGAAATATACGCGAAAAGACAAAATAGATGATCGAAATTATTAAAGGTAAAGTAGTTGGAAAAGGAGAGTTGTACTTGATTCTCCAAAACGGTGGAATTGGCTTGAAGGTGTGGACACCTGTCTCTGTGTCATCATCTATTGATGTTGGAGAGATTGCGCAATTATATACAGACCTTGTGTTACGGGAAAATGACATCAATCTATATGGGTTTGTTGATGCAAAAGCTCGCGATATGTTTCGCAGTTTGATTAAGGTAAACGGTGTTGGCCCAAAAGCTGCTTTGTCAGTACTTTCTTTCCACAGTGTTGTAAACATTTATCAGGCGGTGCATCTAAAGGATTTTCAGCAATTTGTGCGTGTACCTGGAATTGGCAATAAAACCGCTCAGAAAATAATCTTGTACCTTTACGATAAATTAGAGCCTATGCTTGAAGGGATGCAATTTGATCAAGACGGGAATATTGATTCGGAATTGATCGAGGCTTTGGTAGGTTTAGGGTACAGTGTTGTTGAAGCCCAGGCAAGTATGCAATCACTCCCGAAAGATTGCCCTGATGAATTGGAAGAAAAACTGCGGTTAGCTTTGAAATATTTCTCAAATTAATTGAAATACACGATCTTTATGCTAAAATCTTGAAGTTGTTATCCAGAAGGATCAATATTACATGGCAAGTTTCACGCGAGAATTGGGAATAGACCTAGGTACAACTTTCACTGTGATTACTGAAGGGCAAGAAATCATGCTGCATGAACCTACCACGGTTGCCATTCTGATCGATGAATGGAAGATGATCGAGTGGGGACAGGCAGCAAAAGATATGTTTGGACGTGTACCTGAAGATATCGAGGTTATTAGCCCAATCCAACATGGCGTAATTGCTGAATACGAGATCACTGAAAATCTATTAAGGTACCTTGTTCAAAAGATCTGTGGTCCGATGGTTCTGTTCAGGCCTAAATTAATGATTACCGTTCCATGCAATATCACAAGCGTGGAAAGCCGGGCAGTTCATGAGGCAGGAATAGGTGCTGGAAGCAGAGAAGTTTACCTTATTCAACAGCCGCTTGCAGCAGCTTTAGGTATTGATCTGCCAATTTCTCCGCCCTCAGGTAATATGGTAATTTGTCTTGGAGGCGGTACAAACCAGGCGGCAGTTTTGACAATGAATAGTATCATCTCCTCAGAACTAGATCGAACTGGCGGGCAGCAAATGGATGACGATATCATAAGCTATATTCGTAAGCATTATGGTGTTATTCTAAGTAGAGAAACAGCTGAAATTGTTAAAATGCGAGTGGGGGCTGCTGTAAGTGAAGAAGATGGGCTTACTCTTGAAGTTCAGGGACAAGATCAGGTGAGCGGCTTACCTCGATCAGTGACTATCAAAACTGAAGATATTGTTGATGCGCTGCAAGATAGTTTGCAGGATATTGTAAAAATGGTCAAACGTGTGCTGGAGAAGACACCACCAGAATTAGTGTCTGATATCATGGATCGCGGGGTGGCACTTTGCGGTGGTGGAACTCAATTAAGAGGCATAGATAGATACCTGACGGGTAAATTAGGCATACCAGCGTATCTGGTTGACAATCCAACCACATGTACTGCAGAGGGAGCCGCCAAAGCGCTGACAATGCTTGATGACCTAAAAAGAGCAATTAAGCAATAGAATATCTGTGAAACGAAACTCTTGTATTTCAGTGGTTCTATATTAGCGCCTTCGTCTTCCTCCGAAAAATAGAAGCATATAGTAAAGTAACGTAGACAATGCTTGGACAGCACCTGCTACATACGTGAGAGCTGCCGCGTCAAGCACAGCACTTACACCGTTCAATTCACTCCCGTACACGATACCCGATGAAGAAAGAATGCTTTTTGCGCGTTTAGAAGCATCCAATTCAACTGGGATCGTAACTATAGCAAACAAAGATGTCGCTCCAAAAAGAATTAAGCCAATTATTGCAAGGTTATCCATCGCAAGAAGTAACCCGCCCATGAAGATGATCGGGCCTAACCAGCTGCCTATCTGGACTGATGGAATCATTAATGACCGAAGAGACAAAGGGCCATATTTTTCCTTGTGTTGGATCGCATGACCCGCTTCGTGAGCAGCCACACCGGCCGCGGCAATGCTGGGTGTTCCATAGACAGATTGGCTGAGACGCAGAACCTTTTTTCGAGGGTCATAATGGTCACTCAAATTTCCGCGAACCTGCTCAATACGTACATTTTGCAAATTATTTGCATCAAGTACTTTGCGGGCAACTTCTGCTCCGGTCATACCGTTGCTAATTTGAATTTGCGAATATTTTTTATAAGCGCTCTGTACTTTAGATCGCGCGTATAATCCGAGCAATAGGGCCGGGATGCTGATCAAAAGATACAAACCGTAATTTCCGAAATACATTTGTTCTCCTTGTTTTATTAAACAATACCAATATTATAAGGAGCTTGTGTTAATTTTATGTAAAATGTTTCTATTAGCATAATAGAGTTTACTGCAGAAAGGTTGATGCGTCATTTTCATTAGGCGAAAGTGGGAGAAAGTTGGCAAAAAGGCATCGAATAACTGCAATTTGCTCATGAAAACACAAAAAACGCCATCAAAATGGGAAAGAATTATTTGCGATTTTTGAAAATCGAGTAACTTAAGAGGACTCATAATAGATATAAGGGGAATAAATATAAAAACTAAGGATGACACATAATCGAATGTTTAATAATATATTGTCTAATATGGTGAAAAATTTATTACAACGATTATGAAGTGTATAATGCAAAGAGTCAATGAAAACTCTGCATTTCTACACTTTATCATCCATATAAAAACTGTTGAAAAAGAAGGAGGATAAATTATGGCAAACATCATTAATGCCGGTGATCGCATGACGAGATGGATGCGCCGGATTGCACGTATTTGGTCCTCTCCAATCATTGTTTACTCTTTGATAATGCTTTCCGGCTATGCATGGAACTTGGTGACAATCGGAAAAGCTGACCCGTATACCGTTGAGGGCTATCCCCTCGTAGAAGCA
>CBDAFG010000080.1:0-30021 GCA_965195205.1 uncultured Pelolinea sp.
GGGAGCGGATCCTGGTACTGCGCTATGGCGCTGGTAACTCCTAAATTACCCTCGACCCAGAAATCTCGTACACGGGTTGGTTTTCCGTGCCGGATCTCTACCCACCCATCTCTTTCCAGGCGCTGAAGAGCTTCCCGCAGAGTGGGCCGCGTTACACCTAACAGCGCGGCTAGATCACGCTCTCCGGGTAAATTAGAATTGATCGGAAATGTGCTGTCGAGGAACGCGTTAATCAGGCGTGATTCGGTCAGTTCACCGGGTTTTAATGGGGGGTTCCAGGGATTTAGTTTATTCATGTTTGCTCTAACTGATAAGAGGTCATACCAGTATCAGTATAGCAAAATAGAAATTAGTAAGTCAAGGACTTATTTCTGAAAACTAGCGACGAATGTTAGGCGTTATAGGTTGAAGCGGTCACATCCCCGCTTTCACCGGTCCAATTGGTATGGAAGTGTTCTCCGCGCTGCCTGTCTACCCGTTCGTACGTATGCGAGCCAAAATAATCCCGCTGTGCCTGGGTGAGGTTAGCGGGCAGGACCGCGGTTCGATATCCATCGAAAAAGCTGAGCGCGGAAGAAAAAGCGGGTATCGGGATTCCTGCCTGAGCGGCTGTGCTGACAACTTGCCGCAGAGATGGGACATTGTCTTCTGCTACCTTGAGGAAAAACGGAGCCACGAGTAAATTCTCCAGGGTTGGATTATTAGAAAATGCAGTTTTAATGTGTTTCAGGAGTGATGAGCGGATAATACAGCCATTTCGCCAAATATTGGCGATCGAGGTGTAATTCAGATGCCAATGATATTCTTTCGCCGCTTCCCGGAAGAGCATAAATCCCTGGGCATAAGAAATGATCTCTGCCATATAGAGGGCATTTTCAAGGTCCTGCAGCATATCCTGTTTGTGTCCCTTGAAAGAAAAAGCAGGACCCTGGATCAATTTTTGGGCACTGACGCGTTCGTGTTTTAGGGCTGAAAGCGCGCGTGCGAATACTGATTCGCTGATCAAGGTGAGCGGAATGCCTAATTCGAATGCTGATTCAGAGGTCCAGCGCCCAGTTCCTTTTTGACCGGCTGCATCTAATATCTTTTCCACCAGAGGGCTGCCATCCTCATCTTTGACAGTAAGGATCTCGCTGGTTATTTCGATCAAGTAGGAATTCAGTTTTCCATTGTTCCATTGATTGAATAACTCTGCCATCTCTTTGTAGCTTAATCGCATGACTTCTTTCATGAAGAAATAAGATTCTGCTGTAAGCTGCATGAATCCGTATTCAATGCCGTTATGAACCATTTTTACATAGTGTCCTGCCCCATCAGTCCCCATCCAATCACAGCAGGGGATGTTCCCGTCAATTTTGGCTGAGATTGCCTGCAGGATTGGTCTTACCAGTTCCCATGCTTTTTCGGAGCCGCCCGGCATGATCGAAGGTCCTCGGCGGGCACCAATTTCTCCACCAGATACGCCTGTGCCAATAAAGTGAACCCCTTTTTGATCAAGATAGGCATGGCGCCGAATGCTGTCTTTGAAATAAGAGTTTCCGCCATCGATGATCACGTCCCCCTTTTCCAGATAGGGCAGCAGGGCTTCAATTGTGAGATCGATTGGTTTTCCCGCTTTGATCATGAGCATGATCTTGCGGGGCTTTTTCAATAGAGCTGTGAATTCTTCAAGGGAGGCCACACCTGCGATCTCCCGCCCTTGAGCGCTGCTTTTAAGAAAAGCATTCGTTTTCTTAAAAGTACGGTTATAAACGGCAACTGAAAAACCATGATCGCTCATATTTAACGTCAGATTCCGACCCATTACTGCCAAACCAATTAACCCGATATCATATGTCTGCACACAAGCCTCCGACTGCCTTCAAACTATGTATATTATAAGATTAATAAAAGACTACATATAGATTTAAACAGCTCCCAATGAAAAGGTAAGAAGAAAGATTTTGTTGAGGTTAGATAGAAGGATGATTTCGAATCTTCATCAGAGTCTTTTTTGGCGACACAACGCCTTTTTGTTGTCCATGGTGACATTATTACTGGTGATTCACAAACATAATATAAAATGTTGACAATACGAAATTATGAGTTATAATATATTCGTTTTATTCGGAAAATATCATGACAAAAAAAATGACTCAGCGCCAACATCAATTTCTCGGCAAATTCCTTGATATTTATCAGGAGTCTGAAGAGCCAATTCATTATGTAGGACTGGCAAAGCAGCTTGATATTGGCAAAATCACAGCGTACGAGATGCTGAAGTTGCTTGAAAAGCGAGGTTTGGTTGAGGCAGAATACCGCCTTCCACCCGGTAACCGGGGTCCTGGCCGCTCTGAAGTATTTTTCCGGCCAACCAAAGAAGCCACCCAGCTTTTTGAGCGATTATCAGAGAGCACCGCGGACAATGAGGAATGGGAAATAGTAAAGGCGCGCATCTTGAAGGAATTGCATGACGGAAAGGCGGGCGGGTATGAAATCTTGCTGAATGATTTATTAATCAGAATTCCCGAGCAACATTCCCCTTTGATCTTCATGACAGAGATGGTTACGACAATCATCCTGGCGCTAACACCGATTAAGAAAGCTACGAAAGATGAGGGTCTTCTAGACCGACTGAGCCGGATTGGTCTTCCAGGGGAAGTTGGATTGATCGCCTTGGCTGGATTTGGTGCGGCTCTCTCCCTGGTAGAGGACGTAAATTTAAAACTCTCAACTTTATTAATGGAACAAAGTGGAAAATACCAGGAAATGTTGGCACAACTTAATGAAGAAAAAAGGAAACAACTGATCGATTTTACTCGCAATGTTATCAAAATAGTTAAAGGATAATTTTTTTATGCAATTCTTTCGTTTTTTTCGGAAAAAAGGGTTGGTAATGCAGAAAGAGAACCATTGAAATCGATGAGATTTATTAATTTTCTTTCAATGTGAACCTTTAACAAAAAATAAACTAGCAATAAAACATATCTACAAGATAAAGGAGAAATTTCATGGCCAAAATTGCAATAGTGACAGACAGTACGGCTTATTTACAGAAGGATTTTGTTGAACGACATAACATCCAGGTTGTCCCGCTAAATATCCACTGGGATGACAAAACATATTTGGATGGAATTGATATAACTCCTGTTGAATTCTATGAGCAATTGGAAAAATCTTCAACCATTCCATCAACATCCCAGCCATCAGCAGGTGATTTTTTACATGTGTTTAAAGAACTTGCTCCTCATTATGACGGAATAATTGTTCCCCTTATTTCATCAGGCATCAGTGGGACGGTAGATTCCGCTAAAACAGCTGCATCTATGTTTTCAGAGGTACCTGTAGAAGTTGTCGATTCGCTTTCAACAACAGCAGGGTTAGCGCTAGTCGTGACAGCAATCACACAGGTGGTCTCTGACGGTAAGAGCCTAAAAGCAACCAAGCATCTCGCTGAAGGCATTGTAAAACAATTGAATTTGTTTTTTGTTGTCGACACACTGAAATATTTACATAAAGGCGGAAGGATAGGAGGTGCATCACGGTACTTTGGAACGGTGCTAAGCATCAAACCAATTCTATATTTAAATGATCAAGGAAAGATCGATGCGCTGGAAAAGGTCCGCACAAAACGTAAAGCTACCGAGAGATTAATACAGCTGGCAGTTGAAAAAGCTGATGGAAAGCCAGTTATGATTGGTGTCTTGCACGCCAATGTGCTCAAGGAAGCAAAGAACCTCCGGGAGCAGCTTTTAGACCAGCTTGATTGTACACAAATTGAGATCTATGACCTCAGCCCGGTAATTGGCGCACATGTTGGCCCTGGAACTGTAGGGCTGGCAATCTATGCTGTGGATGGCAAGTAGTGCAAGTAAAGAAAATTTGGTGGGTTGGTTTGTTTGCCATTGCAATGGCTTATGTGGAATCAGCGGTAGTTGTCTATATACGCCGCATTTATGGTATCAGCGACCTCTTACTCGACATTCCACCCTTTGATCTTGTACTCGCCCCTATTGAAGTTGGCAGGGAGTTAGCCACGCTCATCATGCTTCTGGCAGTGGGCTGGGCTGTTGGTAAGTCACTTCAGTCTCGGCTCAGTTACACACTTATTATTTTTGGTGTGTGGGATATTTTCTACTATATCTGGCTGAGGCTATTCATTGGTTGGCCAAACTCTCTCTTCTCACCGGACATTTTATTTTTAATACCACTGCCATGGTGGGGGCCAGTTATCGCACCTGTGTTAATTGCCTGCCTGATGGTTGCTGGAGGGACATTGGCTGTAATTAGTGAAGATAAAGGACGTGAAATAAGGTTATCAATGTTTGAATGGGCAGCCTTGATTGCCGGCTTATTAATTTTGCTGTATTCCTTCATGGAAGATGCCTTAGCGATACTGCCTACTGATGTAGAAACACTTGCCCAATTACGGCCCACACCTTTCAACTGGCCGATCTATATCCTCGGTTTGGGAATAACTGGTTATGTTGTATTGCATGCAACCTGGTCTTGTAGTCGAAAAAATATTTAGGGAAATAGCTATACAAGCAAAGATTTTAAAGGATAAAAAAGGAAGATATTAGATGATTCATTCAAACCAAGAGAATTTACCAAAACATGTTGGCATTATTGTTGATGGCAACCGGCGCTGGGCAAAAGAAAAAAGCTTACCTACTTTTTCTGGACACAAAAAAGGCGCGGAAAGAATTGAGGAAATTGTTAAATATGCACAAGAATTAGGGATAGAAATTATTACGATTTACGCTTTCTCTACTGAAAACTGGAAAAGGGCAGAAGAAGAGACATCATATTTAATGGAACTTTTTGAAACTTATGCCAGAAATAAAATGAAGGAAGCAAATGATCTCGGGATTCAAGTAAGGATATTGGGTGATTTTCAGGGACTGCCGGATTCTTTACAAGAAACATTAACAAAATTAGTGACATTTACAAGAAGTAATGAAAAAATGATTGTAAATCTCGCATTAAATTATGGGGGGCGAGATGAATTGGTTAGAACTTTGCGGAAACTGCTTCTCGCAAACGTTACAGCACTAGAGATTTCAGAGGAACTTATCAATATTAATTTAGATACTGCTGGTTTGCCTGATCCAGACATGATTATCAGAACATCAGGAGAACAAAGGCTTTCCAATTTTCTCCCCTGGCAAGCTACTTATGCGGAATTGTATTTTCCGAAAGTCCATTGGCCAGATTTCGATAAAAACCAACTTGATATTGCTTTAGAAGAATTTCAACAGCGCCAAAGACGGATGGGAAAATAGAATGAGCGGGAAAAGTATTTTCTATAAAATACCATTACTATACATATATGGTCTTAAATGGATACATAAGGGTAATTTTTCAAAAAGATACCAATACATATCGAGCGTTATAAGAGAAGGTGATTTAGTGCTCGAGCCTGGATGCGGCCCGGCAATTTTGGCAGATTTCTTACCTCAAGGTTCTTCTTATCGAGGTTTTGATACTAACCAGGATTTTGTCAATCACGCAAAAAAAAGGCACTCTGAGGTCTCTCTGGGCGATGTCCTTGATCCTAATGACTACTGCAAAGCAGCGGTGATTGTTGTTTGTGATGTGCTACATCATATAAATCCCGCAGATAGGAAAAAGTTCATTCAGAACTGCTACCGTTCAGCAGATGAGATATTTATCATTTGTGATCCCGGGAAAAAGATAAACCATAAACCGAATATTTTATATCCAATCTGGAAGCGTTTAACAGAATGGAGTGAAAAGGACGGTACTAATAATTTCAAGTATGAGTATTTTTTAACCCGAGACCAAATGTTCGATGAAATCGATAATGGTTTCGGCATTATCCCATCTTCAGTAAAAAGAGAAGTAAAGGAAATTGGAGATGATATCATTGCTATTTTTTATAAAAGTGAAGAGATTTGGAGATAGATAAATGCATAAAAGAAAATCAGTTTCAGCCATTGTTCCCGTTTTCAACGAAGAAAAAACTATTTCAAAAGTTGTAAATACACTGCTGAAGAATAACTTAATTGATGAAGTCATTTGCATTAATGATGGCTCTACAGACACAAGCATGGATGTATTGAACCAATTCAAAGAGAAGATCGAAATTGTTGATCTGCAAAAAAATCAAGGGAAAGGTTTTGCGTTATCTGTTGGAATTAAACAAGCAAAAGGAGAGATTGTTGCCTTTATTGATGCGGATCTAACAAACCTTTCAGATGACCACATAAGCGAGCTGCTTACCCCAATATTAAACAATGAAACAAGGGGTGTGGTGGGTTACCCATCTTCGGTAAAAGGGAGTTTATTTAATCCTCTTTCTAATTTTTCGGGGGAAAGAGCTTATTATAAAAAAGATTTAATTTCTCATATTGAAAAAATAGCAGAAACCCGATTTGGTGTAGAGGTATTCTTAAATAATCTTTATGACAAGAATGAAATTAAGAAGGTTCCTTTGAGAAACCTAAAGGGCCTTTTTAAATATGAAAAGCGCGGACTATCAAATACTATAACTGAATATCATGGTGAGATATCAGAAGTCTTAAAAGAGGTTATAAAGCAAAAAGGATTTTAAAACAGGATAAGAGCCTGTAATGAACTGATTAAATTATCATAATCAGAAAACCTAAGGGATTATTTCCTATAGTTCAATGCTTGAATTTAAGTTATGAAACATGAAAGGTGTAATTAATAATGATTTTATCGGAAAATATGCCCAAATTTGGAGTTGCATTAAGCGGAGGAGGAGCGAGAGGGCTGGCTCATATCGGTGTAATAAAAGCCTTGAGTAATGCTGGTATTCAAATAGACTTTTTGGCTGGCGCCAGTATGGGGGGAGTAATTGCGGCCAGCTTTGCTGCTGGATTAGAGCCATCAAAGATTGAGGAAATTGCCTGTTATATAGGGACAGCTAGTAGGCTTGCACAGTTGGCTGACCCTGTCCTGCCTGTAAAAGGCATATTCAGGGGCAAGAAATTATATGATTTCTTCGATCAGCAGCTTAATAGTAAGACGTTTGATGACCTACGAATCCCACTTTCGATAATAGCTGTTGATTTGAACAGTAGCAGCGAAATACACATTACTAAAGGATTGATAGCTGATGCATTACGTGCGACTATCTCTATCCCCGGTATATTTATCCCAGTAGAGAATGATGGTATGCGTTTAGTAGATGGCGGGCTGCTAAACAATTTACCTGTAGACGTTGTCCGCGGTATGGGAGCGGATGTTGTTCTAGCAGTGGATGTCGGATGGCGCGGTAGTGGAAAAGAGCAATGGAGGGAATCAAATCAAACTCTCCTTTCATTTACTCCACTGGGAGATATGATCTTGGCTTTATATGAATCACTTGACATACTATTAACCCAACAAGTTGACCATAAAATACAATCTGACAAACCGGAATTTCTGCTTCAACCACAAATTCCTTCAGGTATTACAACACTAACAGGTTACACACATGTTTCAGAATTGATCGCAATTGGAGAAGAAGTCACACAGTCCATACTGGCAGACATACAGCTTTCACTTCATCCAACTAATGATTCGATGAAAATCTGTTGAGTAAATAATATGCTGAAAACAAGACATGTTTTATTTAAATACATAATCCTTAGCAGGCGGAGGTAATAATGGCACGGCATGAATTATCTAATATTGAGACTTCTCAAGATTTAGGCTGGTTATTTAAATTCCTGGAAAATAATGGAACAAAAATATTAAAAAATCGTATATTAAAATATGTGGGTCTTTCAATTGCTGAGAAATGGTTTCTAAATAATACCTTAAAACGCAAAAAATCAAGGATAAATTTTCCTCCGGGGGTGGTTGATGACCGTTCTTCAATGGGAATGGCTATCTTTAATTCGGTCAAGCGCGCTTTGAATGATTATAAACTTTCAGAGGCAACTCTCGATAAAACCATCAATATTCTATTGAAAGATTTAATTCTCCAAAAAGATTTACGGGTGCAAAGGTCGATCGAGTTTCGAAAGATTCATGGGTTTAACACTCCTGGTTTCTTGGTGATCAGTCCATCAAAAGCGTGCAACCTGAGATGTGAAGGATGCTATGCGGACTCAGATGAAAATGTCCAGACGCTGGGATGGGATCTGGTGGATAAGATTGTTTCAGATGCCCGCGAGCTTTGGGGAACGCAATTTATTGTTATCAGCGGCGGAGAGCCAATGGCTTATAGATCTCAAGGAAAAACGATTCTGGACCTGGTTGAAAACAACCCGGATACTTTTTTTATGATGTACACCAACGGCACTTTGATTGATGATAAAGCGGTGGAAAGGATGGCAAAGCTGGGAAATATTATCCCAGCAATTTCACTTGAGGGCTGGCGTGAGAAAACTGATGCGCGGCGAGGGGAAGGTGTATTCGATCGAGTAATGGCAGCCATGGACCGCCTCTTCCACGCCGGTGTGCTATACGGTGTATCCCTTACAGCTACCCGCCACAACGCTGAGGAAATTCTCTCTGACTCATTTATAGAATTTCTCTTTGAGGAAAAACATGCTGTGATTGGATGGATCTTCCAATATATGCCTATTGGACGATCTTTTACATTAGACCTTATGCCGACCCCGGAACAGCGGCTGGAGATGTGGCGGCAGTCCTGGAAACTCGTTCGTGATAAGAAAGTATTTCTTGCAGATTTCTGGAACCACGGGACAATCGTTGACGGCTGTCTTTCAGCAGGCGGCCACGACAATGGCGGATATTTTTACATCGAATGGAACGGTAATGTAACGCCATGCGTGTTTGTGCCCTATTCTCCGGTCAATGTCAAAGATATTTATTCTAATAACGGAAATTTGAACGATATTTATAACCATCCGTTTTTTGCGGATATTCGTAATTGGCAAAAAAATGGAACGGATGGTAATTTGCTCATGCCGTGCCTGATTCGAGACCACAATGATGACCTGAGGCAACTCATTCGGAAGCATGAAGCGAATCCAATTGATAAAAGTGCGGAAGCGGCTCTCATTGATGGAGATTACGCATTGGGTATGGATCAGTATGCGCGAACCTACCATGAGCTGGCTGATAAAGTTTGGGAAAAACAATACTTGAAAAAAATCTAAACTAACAGGTTACACGCATGTTTCAGAACTGATCGCAATTGGAGAAGAAGTCACATAGTCCATGTTGGCAGACTTATCGCTTGCACTTCATCCAACTAATGATCTTACCCAATCTATTGAGTCTTGAATTCAACTAGCAAGTGCAACTTTGAAAGAGTAAGAGAGGTAAGCTACGGTAAGATAAGCGCCTCTCCAACGACTAAATCAAAGGAGCACTCACGGGAACATACACACAGCTTACCCAAGCACAAAGATACCAGATATCCCCGATAAATATTGGAGAATAAAAGCTAAAAATAAAATGAATTGAAATCAGGAAATATTTAGGATTAATGATGAATCTGTCGATTGAAACAAAGCAACTTACAAAATGTTATAAAGGTCAAAAAGATGAGCAGTTTGCTATTAAGAATATAGATCTTCAAATTCCCAAGGGTCAGCTCTTTGGGCTAATCGGGCCAGATGGCGCGGGGAAGACAACCACTATCCGGATATTGGCTACTGTAATGAAGCCTACATCTGGGTATGCAAAAATAGAAGGATTTGACGTAGAGCATCAGCCAGAGGGTGCACGTGCGTTGATTGGTTACATGCCCCAGGCATTCAGCATATATCCTGATCTCAGCGTGATCGAAAACCTGAACTTCTTTGCCGACATCCAAGGTGTTCCAGTAACTCACCGCAAAGAACGGATTGAAGAGTTATTAGCGTTTATCCGGCTTGACCGATTCCAGAAGCGCCGCAGCGAAAATTTGTCAGGCGGCATGCGCAAAAAACTGGCGCTTGCCTGCGCCCTTATCCATGAACCCAAGGTATTGTTGTTAGACGAACCAACAACGGGTGTTGATCCTGTTTCACGACGCGATCTTTGGCAGATCGTCGCAGAAGTCCTTCAAAAGGGTGTTTCCGTTGTGGTTAGTACCCCTTATATGGATGAGGCAGAACGATGCCAAAAGGTTGGAATAATAAACAAAGGACAGATCCTTGTTACAGGATCGCCCAAAGAACTGGGGGAATTACTCCCTTATCAAATGATGGAGATCATTGCACGCCCACGTCGTATAACGCGGGAAACAATCAATTCGATAGAAGGAATTTTAAGTTGGCGCCCGGTAGGAGATCGAATCCGTATGGCTGTCAAAGATCCTGATAAGGTAGAAAAAATACTTTTGAAATCTTTGAAAGCGGCTGGTGGGAATATTCGTATTCTTCGACGAACTAAGCCAATCATGGACGATGTGTTTATTCATCTGGTTGAATCGAGTGGAGAAAAAGATGAGCGTTGAAAATGCTGTCGTTGTAGATAAACTGACAAAAACCTTCGGAGATTTCACTGCTGTAGATCAAGTGAGCTTTACAATTCCAAAAGGGGAAATCTTCGGGTTGCTAGGGCCAAATGGTGCTGGGAAAACCACCACAATTCGAATGCTTTGCGGTCTGCTAATTCCATCGGATGGAGATGCAAAGGTACAAGGGTGCGATGTACTAATCCAACCAGAAGAGGTCAAGACAAAAATTGGATATATGTCCCAGAAATTTTCTCTTTACGATGACCTGACATCTTATGAGAATTTGGATTTCTATGCCAGGATTTACGGACTTACAGGCAAAACCAGAGAAAAAAGGATAGATGAATTGATTGAAATGGCCGGGTTGAAAAACCATCGAAGCACGATAACTTCCAATTTGTCTGGAGCGTGGCGGCAGCGATTGGCTTTAGCATGTGCGATTGTACATAATCCACCGATGTTGTTCCTTGATGAACCAACCGCTGGAGTTGATCCAATTTCCAGACGGGAATTTTGGGATCTGATTTATGACCTTGCAGGACAAGGTGTTAGCGTGTTAGCTACCACACACTATATGGATGAGGCTGAATACTGCAACAATATTGGAATGATGTACCAATCAAAACTGATCGCTCTCGCTGATCCAGATACCCTCAGAGGAGATATTAAAGACACACTGATAGAAATAGATTGTGATTCACAAGGGAAAGCAATGCAATCACTCAAGGAGATCTCAGGTGTACTTGAAGCTGCTATGCACGGAGCTCTAATTCATGTAACGATCGAGAAACAAGCTGTAATCAGCCAGATCAAGAAGAAGTTTCGAAGTGAAGGTGTTGCAATAAATCAAATCGAGGAAATCTTGCCTTCGCTTGAAGATGTATTTGTCAGCATGATCAAATCTAAGCGTCAAGCCCTTGTTGGTTCTGAATTTATTGAAAAAGGAGAAAAAATATGAGACGAATGTTGACCATAATGCGCAAGGAAATCATCCACATAAGACGCGATCCAAAAACTTTGATGTTGGTCATTATTATGCCGGTCATGATGTTGGTTTTACTTGGGTATGCGGTCACCGCTGACATTGAAAATATTCCTTTAGCTGTCGCTGATCTGTCAAAATCATCTACAAGCCAAAACTTTATTGATCGTTATTGGATTAGCGGATTCTTTAAAATAACCCATGATGTTAATAATGAAAAAGAGATCTTGGAATTGATTGATGCTGGCATAGTAAAAACAGGAATATTAATTCCAGAAGATTTTGGAAGAAAGATAGATACCGGCGGGTCCAGTCCAGTTCAATTTTATATTGATGGCTCCAATCCAACAGTTGCTCAGGCAGCTCAATTAGCAGCAGAAACAATTGGGCAGGTGGCATCTCAAGAGATTTTTATTGAGCAGTTGAGCAAACGAATGGGGGGCGTTAATTTCACACTTCCCATCGATGCCCGGATTCGCTTTCTATACAATCCCAATATGAAGAGAATAGATTTTTGGATTCCCGGTTTAGTAGCGATAATTTTACAAATTCAATCTTTATTGTTAACTGCCTTCGCGATTGTGAGGGAAAGGGAACAAGGTACCCTGGAGCAATTAATCGTAACACCGATTAAATCATGGGAGCTGATGCTTGGGAAGATCTTGCCCTTTGTTGCAGTTGCAATGGTTAATGTGGCATTAACTGTTGCTGTCGGTATGTTTTGGTTTGACGTTCCTGTAGCAGGCAGTATACCTCTCCTCTTTGGGTTGAGCTTAATTTTTCTCTTAGGCTCTCTGGGTTTAGGTGTGCTCATATCTAATATCTCTACTAACCAAATGCAGGCTATGTACATTGCATCATTTATTATGATCCCAGCATTTATCCTGTCTGGTTTGTTCGTTCCTCGAGATAACATGCCGTGGCTGGCTTACTATTCAGGCTATTTACTTCCAGTAACCTATTTTCTTGAAATCGTGCGCGGCATCATTACAAAAGGTGTTGGAATAACCTACTTATGGCCCTGGGTTTGGCCGATGGCTGTGTTTAGCCTTGTTGTTTTCTTTTTGAGCGTTGTTCTCTTTAGAAAACGCATTAACTAACCTGCGCGTGGCGGCCATCTAAAAATGAAGACAATAAAACATATTTACCTTAATAATCATATGGAGAAAAAATGAAAAATAAAAAAGCAATTTGGCTCGTTTGTGTAATCCTAGCGTTGTTGGCAACTGCCTGCAGTGGGCTGCCGATTAATGGAAAAAATAATGGTGATTTAAAATCATCAGGGAGAATTTCAGCCTTGCAAGTGGATATTGCCCCCGAGGTTGGCGGTATCGTTAGTGCAATTGAGGTTGAAGAGGGGAATACGGTTATGGCAGGAGATGTCCTCTTCCGTATTGACGATACCCTTCTTCAGTCCCAGTACGACCAGGCTGTTGCCATGGTGGGCGTAGCGGAGTCATCCGTTGAATCAGCTAATGCCCAGTTAGCATTGATCGAGCTTCAACTGGAACTAACCCTCCAGGGGGTTCGCCAGCAAGAGAGAGTTACAATCAACTCTGTTTGGAATAAAGACCAACCAGATGATTTTGATTTGCCGGTCTGGTATTTCTTTGATGCTGAGAACCTGAATGCAATTAAACAGGAAATTGATGCTGCTGCAGAAGTACTAAAGTTTGAATTGGAAAATCTAAATACTGTTCTGGGAGATAGCAGCAGCATGGATTTAGTTGTGGTAGAAGAAAGGCTTGCGAAAGCACAAGCAGCTTATCAAATCGCTGACCAAACATTGGATCAGGCGAAAAGTGCCGATGACCGTGAAACATTGGAAGATTTTGCTCAAGATTTATTTGATGAGGCAAGCGTAGAACTTGATGCCGTACAAATTGAATATGACCGTGTCTTGACCACATCTGCTGCCCAAGATGTTTTGGATGCCCGAGGTCGAGTAGTAGTAGCGCAACGGCACTACGATAATTCCCTTGATTATTTAGCTCAACTGCAGATTGGAGAACAGTCCTTGCAAGTTTCAGCAGCCAAGGCAGCTGTGACATTGGCTGAAACAGGCGTTGCCCAAGCAGAAGCAAATTTACAACAAGCGCAGGCTGCCTTTGAAATGATAGAGATCCAGCTGGACAAATTTGTAGTCAAGGCGCCAGTAGATGGTATAGTACTTTCTCGTAACCTTGATGTTGGCGAAATGATCGTGCCAGGAAGCGTGACGATAGTGATTGGGCAATTAGAAGAAGTGCACTTGACAGTATATGTACCTGAAGATAAATATGGACAAATTCAACTCGGTCAATCAGTGACCATAACGGCTGACTCTTTCCCTGGTGAATCTTTTAATGGCCAAGTTATCCGTATTGCCGATGAAGCCGAATTCACACCGCGCAATGTTCAAACAGTGGAAGGTCGCCTTGCCACAGTTTATGCTGTAGAGGTCCTGGCTCCTAATCCTGACCTCAGGCTTAAACCGGGCATGCCTGCTGACGTTGTGATTATCGTTAATTAAGCACCCACTGAGGTGTTTAAACTACCCATCGTGCTCCTCTATTAGAGGGGTACGATAGCCCACTACAATATACGAGGATTTTATATGAAAGTTCGATATCTGGGTCATTCATGCATCGAAATTATGGGTCAGCACCATATCCTTATTGACCCAGATTTTACTCGTGAACCAGAAGAAGGTGTGGAATACATACTTGTTAGCCATGCTCACAGAGATCATATTGGACGCATCACGGAAATATCAACAGGAATAGTAGTTGCTTCAGAGGATGTTTGCGATATTGCTTTTGATTTAGGCGTTTCAAGAGATAGATTGTTTCCTGTATCTGTTGGGGATCAGATAGAAAATATTCGGGTTTTACCTGGGTTCAGCATGGTTGGTGGTTTTTTTTATTCTTTACTCTATTTTTTATTCAGGTGGCGTTTACCTGATCCCGGGGGAACACCATTATCTTTCTTCATTGAAGATGAGACCACAATCCTGCATATTGGGGATGCGCATAAGGTTAAGCTGGATATCACGCCGGATATCTTGTGCGTACCATGGCGGACAACCCCATTTGTACCTCAAAAATATAAAAACCAGATAGCAACAATGGTAAGGAAATTATCGCCTAAATATATAATTCCCATTCACTTTGATATTGAAGGAATGGAAGCAGATACAAATGAACTCAACAAAATCATAACTTGTAAGATATTAGATGGAAATGGATGGTATTCATTTGATTAAAAAAGACAATTATCCATTGATAAGCATCATTACATGTACATTTAATAGTGAGAAGTTTTTGAAAAAAGCGTTGGGAAGTGTTCAGAAGCAGACCTATAAAAATATCGAACACATAATTAATGATTCTTATTCGACTGATAGAACTTTAGAGATTATAAAAAAATATATCGAGAAAAATAAAAAGAATTACAGCATTAAATTCATTCAGTCCCAGCCAAACGGTGTTGCAAATGCCTTGAATGTTGCGACAAAAGAAGCAACAGGAGACATCGTCCACTATCTACATTCAGATGATTACTACTACAAAAAAGAATCTCTGGAAGAGGCAGCTTCTTATTTTATTAAGAACCCAAACTTTGTGTGGATCACAGGCAACTTCTTAATTGAAATCAAGGGCAAAATAATCGCAATACCCCAGACAAATCTGTTAAGAATCAATCCAGAAAAAGCTTTATCGGCGATGAATATTATCTCTCATGAAAATACTTTTATGAGACGAGAAGCTGTCCAGTTATTTGGAGGTTTCAATGAAGACAAAAATTATGTTGTCGAATACAGCTTATGGCTGAAATTAATACAAGATCACAAACCATTAATCGTGGATGATGAATTTGTGGTTTTTATCATTCATAAAGGAAGTACATCAACAGGTAGTGTGATTAAATTCTCTAAAGCAGTACTTAGGGCTTTTAAAACTCAAAGAAAAGAAAAAATATTTCCTTTGATAGGATATTATGAGGACAACAATTTTTATTATCAATATAAGAAAATCGTAGAAAAAGTAAAAGAATTCAGATCATTATTTGATTTTGAAAATTTTTAAATATGAGTGAAATTCGATGTTCAAATTGCTTCATCTAATTTTGGGCGTTTGATGACAAAAAAGCACCTTATAAGGTGCTTTTTTGTCGCATCTATTTATAGGAGTTCAGTTCAGTGAATGCGTAGTTTTCTAAATTGTTGAGTGTTAAATATCTATTATTCTTGATCGTCTTTGATCACATCTTCCAAAAGTTTGACAGTCTTAAAAGTGTTGTCTTCCATGGATAGGAGCAGCATCAGCAGTTCACCGAATCCATACAAGAACACGGCATATATAATTCCAACGATGACGATACTGAAGGAACTGAGAAGCCCGACAAAGAAGCCGCTGTTGGCATCAACACCAAACGCAGAAAACAGATCGCCGCCAGCGAAAGACATGATCAGTGTACCTAATCCGCCCAGCACCGCGAATGCTGCAACCACTATGCCTAATATTTTTAAGACAGTCGCAAGAATCCGAAGCACACCAAAGCGTTTTTTCATTTTTTCCTCCTCGTTAACCTTTTAATTAATTATTACTTTTTATTATTATATACACAAAGTATATACTATATGTGAAAAAAAAAGCCAAACGCACGGGTGAGGGGGGCACCCAAGCGTTTGGTAGTTCATTTATATCATATATGTTTTAATTAAGCAAGATTGTACTTTTTGGAAAGGAAAATCTGTGTTTTTCATTTAGATACACACACAAATATCAGACGGATGTAAAATCCCGCTTAAATTGCGCGGCAGTCTCAAGTGCTTCCTGTGCGGCTGCTCGATTTACCTCGCTATCACCGCCAAACATATGGGCCAGTTCGCTCTCCCGTCGGAGGTTGTTCAGTGTTTCAACTATTGTCTGTGTACGCCCGTTGACAATTTTCTTGTGAACATGGAAATGCTGGTTTCCGTAAGCGGCCAGCTGGGGGAGATGGGTAACACAAAGCACTTGATGTGTCGTGCCGAGCTGCCATAATTTTTCACCGACCAACACACCGACACGCCCGCCAATTCCCTGGTCAATCTCGTCGAAGATCAAGGTTGGGATCGTATCTGCGTTAGCGAGCACGTTCTTAAGCGCAAGCATCAGCCGGGATGTCTCTCCACCGGAAGCGATCTTTACTAGCGGTTTTAGACCTTCTCCTGGGTTAGGAGCGATGAGGAATTCGATGTGGTCGATCCCGCTGCTATTAAACTCGATTTTTTGCCCATCGCTCATCATAATTCCAGTTTCATTTGGCTTATGGATGATTGATACTGAAAACTGAGCGCCAGCCATTTTTAAGCCAGAAAGCTCCATTTCCATACGGTCGCTTAATATCCGGGCAGCTTCTTGGCGGGTTTCTGATAATGTGCGTGCCGCATCTGTTATTTTCTGAAGCAAAACTATTTCTTGCTGTTCTAATTCTTCGATCCGTTCTTCAGCATGGGATATGTGTTCAAGTTTTATCCGTGCGGCTTCCGCAAAATCCAGTACTGCTGTTTCATCTTCTCCATACTTCTTTTTTAGGATAGAGATGAGAGCTAAGCGGGTTTCTGTTTGCTCTAATCGCTTGGGATTGTATTCGATTTTTTCAATATAATCCTGAAGGATCCGGCTGGTATCGGCAACGAGAGAATTGATTGTTTCACTTTGGCCAACCAGGTTTTCAAGATCATGGTCAATTTGGGCTAAGCTGCGTACTGATTTAGCTACATTTCCTAACATTTCGCTTACCGAGGGTGTATCAGGGGAATTCTCCTCGAGCAGTGCGTACGCATTCTGAGCGAGGGAAGCTAATTTTTCTGAGTTAGCTAAACGGCTTAGTTCTCGACGGAGGATGTCTTCTTCACCAGGTTGTATCATTGCAGCCTCGATCTCCTGGATCTGGTACTTGAGGAGATCAGTTTGGCGGGCAGCATCCTGTTCCGCTTCACGCAATTCTGCCAGATCACCCCGAACCTTTTTCACCGTTTGATAGATAGCGCGGTAATTATCGAGGTATTCCTGGTTATTCGCAAACCGGTCCAATAATCGTAAATGTTGGCGGACGGTTAGAAGAGAGAGATGTTCAGACTGTCCGTGAATATCCACCATGTAACTTCCAATTTCCCGCATGAGGGAAACAGTAACCACACGACCGTTCAAACGCGCAATGTTTCTTCCACCCCGCCGTATCTCCCGATTAAACAATATTTCATTTTCGTTTTCCAGCAGCCCTTCTGTATCTAAAAGGTGAAGAATTTCCTCTTTATGCAGGGCGGGAATGGTAAATATCGCTTCGAGATTGGCGCGATCAGCACCTGATCGGATCATGGTGATTTCCGCTCTTCCCCCTACCAATGCTTCAATCGCATCCAGCAGGATAGATTTACCCGCGCCAGTTTCTCCAGTAAAAGTAGTGAGCCCTTTACCAAATACTAACTCTAGCTGATCAATAATCGCAAAATTTTCAATACGCAGTTCTTTAATCATGACTTAATGATATTTCAAAAAGAAATTCCCTTTAAACGATAATAAATTGCTCCGGTAGTGAGGATCGAATACGCTGCCCGCCACCCTAAAGGAAGCAAGTAGTATATATTAAATCCACCAGCTCCCAATCCATTTATTGCAGGGATCAACGCTGCGATAAGTAATGGAAGACTGCCAATCGCGCCCGCTGCCGCAGTAGCGAAGAACAGGGTGTTAGACCTACGATTCTTAATGACTGCCCGTACTGCTCGCATTATGATCAAACCGAAGAAAGGCGCTGCAAAAATCGTGAAGAATCCTAAGAAACCGACCAGGAATGATCCGGTGAAGGAAAGAGCGGCAGCAATAACCGGGGCGAAAACATAATCAGATGTTTTTGCTGTGTTAAATTTTTTCTGCTGGCCGCGTACACAAGATTTACAGCGGTAGCCTGTTGGTGTCTGAACCGCACACTGAACGCAGATGGGCTGTTCACATTGATTGCAGCGCAGTAAGGTCTCTCTGTCGGAATGATTTACGCAATACAGGGTTTCGGTTTCTGTCATTTGGTTTATCTTCTTTGTAATACTATTCAGGCAATTATACCTGCGGCAGCAATGTCTGAGAAATGGATCAACCAGTCAGGAGGGAAGGGTTTTGTTCCAGATAACGATTTAATGTTTGATAAAAGAAGCCGGGGCCATGAAAGCGAATAAATAAAGAGTCATGCACACTGGCACCAACCTGGACATAGTCCCCATCTTTCATTATTACCGGGGGGTGTCCGTCGATGCTGAAAACAGCTTGATGAGAGGTGTGAACCTTGATGGTTACTTTTGCGCCTTCTGAAAGGACTATGGATCGGTCCGGTGAAAGGTGCGGTGCGATGGGTACGATGATGATGTTGCGAACATCTGGCGGCAAAATTGCGCCACCAGCAGCGAGGGCGTATGCGGTGGACCCGGTTGGCGTAGCAGCGATAACGCCATCGGCCACGTAACCGGCCATTGGGTATCCATCTACTTCTGTGGTGATTCGGACTGGCCGTACATACTGCCCACGGCAGACGACAACCTCGTTGACTACCTGCCAACTGCCCAAACTTTTCTCTTTTCGAAAATGTTCCGCCTGGAGCATCATTCTTTTCTCAATTCTAAAATCTCCACTTAACAGACGCTGAAAATAATTCTGCCATTCGTCTTTCTGCAGCTCAATTAGGAAACCCATTGTTCCGAGATTAACACCCACAATGGGGATTCTGGCAGAAGAGCACAAGTGGCAAGCACGCAGAATTGTTCCATCTCCACCTAAAACAATGAGCGCGTCAAGATCGGGTTGTTTTATATCATGCTGCATGGTTTCTTCTTGAATTGCTCCAATTGAAGAAATCCGTGCGCCTGCTTTTATTAGATAAGCGGAAATTTCTTTGCTGGTCGCAAATGCGCCATCGATCTGCGCATTATATGCAATCATAAAGTTAGAGATTTTCTTTTTCATTGTGATTAAATTATATGCTCTTAATAAATGATTTCATAAGCGTTGATCGCAAATGTTTCTATACCCACAGCGGGCGCATCGGTTTAACTGGTTATGTGATCTGGGTGCATCCTCTTTGTTTTTTTGTTTTCTAATGACATCAATTTTTTCCAGTACTCTTTCTTCTAAATCAGATGTGAACTTGATCTTAAAGGTGCGGTTTTTATAGCGAAGGAGCCCATATGGAGGGCGCCGTCCGTAGGTGCTTTCCACAAGCACGCAATATGCGGCTAATTGAAGGATATGGCTGTCGTAAGGGCTGCGCGGCGCCCAAGATGATTTTACTTCTGCAGGAATGATCCGATCCCCTTTCTTAATCAAGTAGTCGGGCCTTCCGGTAAGTCCGATACCCGCATCATAGAGTGGCTTCAGAGTTTTTTTCCATACGCCGGGGTCGGAATATATGATGCGTCCATCGGGAATACCTGTCCTTTTTGCCAGGAGGCGTGATATTCCAAACAGGATCAGAGCGAGAAAAATCAGGATACCAACGAATGAAATTAACAGCGAGCTTTTTTCCATAACAGATTTTTACTTCAAAAAGGTGGCAACAAATATGCTTAATAAAATGACCGATACTATAACCAACAACCACGCAATAGCCTTGAGAAGCTTGGCAGAGCGGGACTGATTGATGTGGTGTTCATGAAAACTTTGTCCAGCTGCAAGTTCATCCACATTGATCGGTTTTATTTTTTTTCGTTGATACCACCAGGCACGCTGGCAGTAAATAAAAGTGCCGATCTCAGATGCACGGATGGTGCGTTTACTTCGCGCCATTATTGATGATGCGTTTTTCGAAATCCTTCAATGCTTGCTGCATATGCTGTTGGCGCAGGCTGGTGGTAAGATCTGCTCTGGTGCGTTCAATGATTCCCCGCACCATATCTGTTTGGCGCCTTAAACCGTGTGTGATCGCGTCGGGATAATCAATCGTGACCAGAATGGAGTAAATCTCATCCATGAGATCGAGCAAGCGTTCCGCTTCATCGGAATAACCCTGGCGCAAGATATCCAGGCATCTGCGGCGCATTTCACCGATGGTTTCAGCCATCCCTTTTAAATAGGTGCTGTATTCAATGCCCATTTCTTTGGGTGATGGCAGCGGCTTATTCTTCAGAAAATTGATCGTTAATCGCGTTTCCACATATTCTTTCAAAGCGTCCTGTGTATATCCGGAGAAATAGAATTCCGGATAATCTTTTAAAGAATCAAAAAGATTTGCAACGATGCTGTTCGCGGCATCCATATTCTCTTCGGCGCTCTCCTGTTCATCGCGGTGAATAGCGCGAATGGCGTTAGCGCAATGGCGTGTTAATTTTCGTGTTTGTTTGAGCGCATTTTCACGTACCAGATGGCGTGCTTCAAAATCCTGATGGGCTTTATCAGCTAATTCTTTAAACATATTCGATTTTTTCTTTTCTTTGTTATTTAATTAAAATGGGATCTCTTCATCAGCTACACTACTACCACTGTCGCTAAAGCTATCAGTACTGGCACCTTTGCTTGATGAAAGAAAACGGACAGTGCGCGCGGTAACTTCATAGGAAGTGCCGATCGATCCATCCGAGCGAGTGAAGGTGCGCGGATTGCCGGTCTCTTTATCCGGTCGAAGTTCGCCTTCAACTAGGACGCTGCTGCCTTTTTGTAGATATGTGTTGACGCTTTCGGCCTGTTTGCCCCAAACTGATACTCTGAACCAGGTGGTTTCTTTAACTTTTTGACCGCTTGAGTCGGTATACTGCCTGTTGCTGGCTACGCTGAGAGATGTGACGGCATTGCCATTGGGCGCGTACCGCATTTCAGGATCTCTCCCTAAATTACCTACAATAATGATCGTGTGAAAACTCATTTCTACTTTCCTTTCCCTGATATCAAATCAATTCAATAAACCATGTGATTATTATACGCGTGATTAACTGTATACTTATAAAGTCAGGATGTTTTTATGTGTTTTTCTATGTGAAGTGTAAGAATAGATATAATGTTATAATCGCAAAAAAGGTGATTGCCATGATTAAAAAAACAATGCGGGCTTTTGGCTTGCTTTCCATGATTTTGCTTTTAATTATCATAATGATTCCTGCCACAGCCAGTGCACCTCTTCCGCAGGCTGTGATCTCTACTCCAACACCTCAGGCGGACGGGAGGATCGTGTACATTGTCAAGGAGAATGATACCTGCATCAGCATCGCTTTACTGATGGGTATATCGGAGCAGGAACTGCGTGAATTAAACAATCTTGGAGCAGATGACTGCCAGTTCATATACCCCGGACAAGAAATGCTGGTGGGGATAAAAGCGGAGGATACTCCTGTGCCAACTGCGGAAGTGACCGCAGCTCCAACTGCAACGCCATTTAAGGGTAATGGCAGTATCTGTATTTATCTGTTCAACGATGAAAATGGCAATGCACTGGCTGAGGAAACTGAGCTGGCGCTTGCTGGCGGCGCCGTTAGTGTGACAGACCGGTTGAATACTGTCAACCTGACGAGTGATACAGATGAAAGCGGAGACGCAGTTTGTTTCTCGGATCTTCCAGAGGGAGACTACAATATCAGCGTTGCTATTCCGGAGGGATACAACCCAACTACGGTGATGAATTACGCAATCGCAATTGGGGCGGGAGAGGTTTCGACAATTGATTTTGGGGCCCAACCGGGATCGGGGCTGCACCCCGCATTCAGTGAAGATAGCCCATCACCCCTGCTGCTTGTACTGGGTATTTTCTTTATCGGCGCCGGCGTTGGGTTATGGTTCTTCGTCAGGAAAATGGCTGTCTAAGAAAAACTAGAATATTTAAACAAAACCCTTAAATTTAAAATACAAAAAAACACCTATTCGAGAGTAAGCATGAGAGGTGTTTTTTTAATTTAACGTAGTTGATTTTTATAAATTTCCTTGTTTTCACTAACACCATTAGGATTATTAGCAGTGGTTGCCGCTGCCAAATTTCTTGACAACTTGATCGAACGTTCTACCACTATAATGCGGATTTAAAATAAGGTGAAAGTGGTTCTAGTCTAGACCTATTTAGTAACTTGACCCAAGTTTTTCTTTCAGGAATTGAAACTTGCACTTATGGCTTGAATTCTGGTTTCATAAAACACAACAGTTTTTCGTTTATTTCAACCCGGAATGCAGGAAGCTCTGGATAAACCTCCGCTGGAAGATCAGGAATGTGATGAAGAGCGGGGCAATGACCATGAGTGTTGCTGCCGTAAGGAGAGACCATTGTGCGCCAATTTCTCCCAGTTGAGTAAAGCGTACCAGCCCGGCTGTTAGAGGGCGGCTTTTGTCGCTATTGGTGATGATCAGCGGCCAGAGGAATTCATTCCAGTGCCAGGTTACCGATGAAATGCCAAAGGCAACCAGTGCTGGAATCGACGGGGGCAGATACACATGCAGGATTAACTGCCACCATGAACATCCATCAATGATTCCCGCGTCCACCAGGTCGCGCGGCACAGCCAAAAATGCCTGCTGTACCAGGAATGTTCCGAAGGCAGATCCAAAGTAGGGTATGGCAATTGCCAGTCGGGTATCGAAAAGTCCCATCTGGCGAATAGTGGCAAAGTTTGGAGCCAGCAGAGCTGAGGTTGGAATCATCATTTGCAGCAGGATGAAGAAGAATATCCAGCGTTTGCCCAAGAATTTGTAGTGGGAAAAGGCAAAACCTGCCAGCACAATGGTGACCAACTGCACGGATAGAATTGTGAGTACGACAATGATGGTGTTGATGTAATACTGCCTAAATGGTGCCAGCGACCATGCGTGCAAATAATTCTCCAATGTGACGCTGGTGCTGAACCAGATGTCGCCGCGGCTCATGGCGTCGCTGGCCGGGCGGAAAGATGCGATTAGTGCCCAGATGACTGGTACTGACCACAAGAGTGCTAAAAAGGTCGCCAACAAATTGATGGTCCAATTTCCAAGTTTTTTCATTAAACGGCCGGGGCTTGAGATAGATACAGACATGTCAGGCCTCCTTGCGCTCTGAGTTAATAAAATTAGTTACTGTGAAAACCACCAACACGATCACAAAGACTACCGTGATAGCTGCTGAAACACCTATATCCTGATATTCAAAACGCTGCAGCCAAAGCTCGAATAGTAATACTGCGCTTGCCCTGCTTGGTCCGCCGCTGGTCAGTACGTAAATATGGTCTATCGTGCGGAACGCATCAATAAAGGCAATTATGGTGATAAAAACCGTTGTTCGCCGCAGTAGGGGAAAAGTGATCAGCCACAAGGTTTGCCAGCCGTTGGCACCATCCAAAGCGGCGGCGTCGTAGACACTCCTTGGAAGGTTTTGCAGTCCAGCCAGGTAATAGATCATATAATAGCCAGAGTTTTTCCAGATGGCGACGATGATAACCGATAATAATGCCATATTGGGGTTACCGGTCCAGTTTTCTGGTCCACTGTACCCAAGGAAACGCAGCGCGCTGTTGAACAGGCCGTAATCGGGTGTGAAGAAGAACATCCAGATGGTTGCAGCGCTGACCATGGGCATTACCATTGGATGGAAGAATGCCAGGCGAAAAAACCCGACCCCCCGTACTTTACGGTTGACCAATAGTGCGAATAATAAACCCAGGATAATGCTGATCGGCACCGTGCCGATGATATAGTAAAGCGTGTTGCCAATGACCTTGATGAAGTAAGGATCAGTAAACAGGTCAACATAGTTGCCTAACCCGATGAAGGTTGGGTCACGAAACCGGATGTTGTTCATGCGCTGGCGGAAAAAGCTCTGGTATATCGAAAGCAGCACAGGCCAGGCGGTAAACAGGGCTACAAACGCTGCGGTTGGGAAAATCAGTATGTAGGGTAAGGGCTTGAGTTTTTTGCGAGTGTTTCGTGTGTCCAAGATAGGTTCCTTACGGGAATAATGGGGTAACCATGTAGTTCGTGGTTACCCCATTATAAATTATTTGGCGATTAGTCAGTGCTTATTCGCAGTAATCTGCCATGGCAGCTTCAGCTTCAGTCTGTGCGGCAGCCATTGCCTCAGCGGCAGTCATGTCACCGTTATATGCTCTTTGCAGGTAATCATGAAATATATTGCGTACCTGCCCGAGGTTCTGAATAGATAATTCTGTGCCGGCATGTTGCAGCGCGTCACGGGTAGCCAGGGCTTGAGGAACATCAGCAGCATAGGCTTTCATCGCTTCAGTGTCGTATGCACTGGCGCGGGCAGCGACATAGCCGGTGTTGATACTGTAATCGGCCACGTACTCTGGGCGGGATAGGAATTCCACGAACTTCCAAGCAGCATCCTGTTTTTCTTGAGCAGCGCCTTTCATGATGTAGAAGTTGCCACCGCCAGGAACACTGGCGTATGTCCCCTCTTCCTTACCAGGATATGGCATCACGCCGACCTCAAATTCAGCCTGGTCTAGAATTCCGGTCAGGCTGCCTGAGGAGTGGACAATCATTGCGGTCATACCGCTGGAGAAATCAGTAGGAGCGGTTCCCCAAACACCTTGAACTCCAGCGGGCATGGCATCATAAACAGCTGATAGGTCAATGAAGAATTGAACGGCTTCAATCACTACGGGGTCGTCGAAGACCACAGTGCAATCATCTTTCAGGATATTTTGTCCGGCGCCAATAGCCAGCGGCTGGAAGTTCCAGTATGGCCAACCAGATGGGAATTGCATACCCCAATTGGTGGTGTCGCCGTCCGTGGTGGTGAGTGCCTGAGCGGCCTCAGCCCAACTCTGCCAGCTTGTGGGTGGTACTAATCCAGCATCAGCAAACATATCGGCATTGTAGTACATCACTACAGCGCTGCGCTGGAAGGGGATGCTCCAGAGCTTGCCATCGTAGTGGGAATTTTCCATGAAGGCAGGCAGGAAATCAGCGATATATGCTTCGCTATCTTCCATGCCGGCGACATAGTCATCCAATGGTGCGATGTAATCTGCGTTGATCAGGTCATATAGCGCAGTTGCCAGCAATACGGTCAAAGCGGGTGGTTCGCCGCCGCCGTCAATAGTGGTCTGGACAGCAGTCTGGACATCACCGTAGCCGCCAGAAAAGACCGGCTCAACGGTAATATAAGGATATTCTGCCTGAAAATCCTCAATATAACCATTGAGAATGGCAGCGATAGGGGCATCCACAGCAACCGGGTAGAACACTTGGAAGGTAACCGGTTCCATCACGACTTCTTCAACGACTACTTCTTCAACCTCTTCTTCAACTGCGGGCGCTTCTTCAACTACGGCCGCAGGCTGGCAGGCGGCCAACAGCATCGCAGCAATGAATAAGCCCGACACCAAGAATAGGTATGTGTTTTTCTTTTTCATTTCTTAAACTCCTATTTTATTATCAGTTTTGGTATATTTAGAATACTGGTGCTGGTGAATTATTTTACGATTCCTCCTCTCAACTTCTTTTTATGTTCTGTTAACTAACCGATTTAAATATCAGTACTTGACGGATTAATTGCATATCATCCGCATAATATTCAACTCAATAATATCTGAATTGAAAACGATCTTACTGTAGACAATTGGCTGGTCATCCACCTCCTTATAAGTTATTGATTTGACGCTGAGAATCGGTGTTCCACTATCCAACTCTAAGTATTGCGAAAATTCAGAATTGAGTGCCACGGCTCGGATGTAAGATTGAATATGGTGCAATGAAATATTTAGTGAGGTGGATAAGAATTGAATCATGTTGCCGTCAAACTTGTCCCAATTTAATCCTTCTACTTCATCTGTTGGGGTTAAATAATCTTCTATATATATCACTGGTTGTTGATCGGCTCGAACAACCCGTTTGATGCAATAAATCTTTGTTGATTGTGGTGTTGAAAATACATCATACACATCGCTGGGTGCACTTTCAAAGCTCATAGACAAGGTTTGAAAGGTGGGTGCAAAACCACTCTCCTTAATCATTTCCGCAAAAGGTAAAAAATTATTTAAGGAATCGCGGATCACAGGGGAGTGAGACACAAAAGTGCCGATGCCGTGTCGACGGGTAATAACGCCTTCATTCTCCAGCTCAATATATGCTTCCCGCAGAGTATTACGGCTGACACCCAATATTTTTGCTAAAGCTGTTTCTGACGGGAGCTGGTCTTTGTGCTTGAGTTCATTTTCCTCAATGTAGGTGAGTAAATATGTTTTGACCTTGTTCAGAAGTGTGCCAGAATTAATAACCATACTCATTGATTTTGTCTTTCAAATATATAGTTAAGTATTATTATTACACAGTAGTAGGACGTCCTACAACTTCATAGTATAATAAAAAACAGTTAATGTCAATAGCCATTTTTGAGGTTACTAAGCACTTAGTTTGAAGTTTGTTTTGGGTGCTTGTCGAAATTGTGTAAAAGTGTATATTAATAAGCAAGGTGATTTCTGAAGGTTAAAACGGATATATTCATGTTCACTTTAACAGCTAATTCTATTGACCGTAAATATGTGGCGGAAATTTTAAATTTCAAGTGTGGAGATTAAATTTGAGTCTGGGGCTATTACAGTAATTGATGAGTTATACCTTTAGGAGATTACTAAATTAAATGCAATTCGGAAGGAAATAGTAATAATGATTCTCACATTTCTTGGTACGTCCGGCGCTAACGCTTTTCCAGAAGCCTTTTGTAAATGCATTAATTGTGAGCAAGCGCGAACCCTTGGTGGTTCAAGTTTGCGAAAACGAACTGCCTTATTAGTAAATGATGATTTACTGATTGACTTAGGCCCTGACATTATGACAGCTTCTCAAATACACGGTTGTTCTTTGACAAATGTAAAATATTGTATTCAAACGCATCCACATGCAGATCATTTAGATCCATCACACTTTCTCTCGCGCAGTCCAGGTCATGGGGTTATTGGTGCTCCTTGTTTAAATTTCTATGCATCCCAAGAGACATTGGAACGAGCGGCACAGACCTTTGAGCGGGACCTTTCTAAAGAAAGTCTTCTGTCTCCTGAAACACAGGAAAATTTAAATCTAAAATTACATTCCATCAAACCTCTGCAGCCATTTGAGTTTGGTTGTTATCGAGTGACCGCGTTTCCTGCAAACCATGCGCCAACGATGGGAGCGATGCTGTATGCTGTTGAATCAGACGACCGCTGTATTTTTTATGGCACTGATACCGCAGCCCTCTTTGACCAAACCTGGCAAGCGTTTCATGATAATAAAATGCGGTTTAATGTTGTAATTCTGGATCATATGTACGGATTAAACCAACATGGAGATGATCATATGAATGCTCATCAAGTGATAGAACACATAACGAGAATGAGTAACGAAGGTCTATTAACAAAGAATGCGCGTGTGTTTGCAACTCATATTGGACATGGAGGTAATCCTCCCCATCCAGAACTTGAACTATATGCACAAGAACATGGTTATGCTATTGCTTATGATGGGCTTAGACTTGAGGTTTAATATTCAATAATTAATACAAACGATTCAAATATTAAATAGTAGGGCTGGGATTTACATCCGTTATGATAAAAGAGCGGCAATTTGACCTTCATTATTCGATATAAAAAAACAACTAGCAAGACAATAAAGGAAATTGAAAATGAGAGAAAAAACCATATTTGACATAATTTTATTGATCGCCAGACCTGCCGCTGGAAAAAGTGAAGTCATTGAATATATTAAACGAACTCCATTAGAGGGGCGGACACAGCGTTTTCATGTAGGAAAATTTGATGAGATTGATGATTTTCCAATGCTTTGGGCCTGGTTTGAGGAGGACGCATTTCTTGAGAAAATGGGACATCCAAGGTTGCATACAGATCAAGAAGGGTATTTTCTCGGACAGCATCTCTGGGATCTGCTAATTGAACGTATCGGGCTTGAATATCAGAAGAAGCTGAGAAATATTCCAAATTATGCTGAAACCTATACGACGATCCTTGAGTTTTCGCGGGGTAAGGAACATGGCGGCTACCAATCCGCTTTTTCTCACTTAACACCGCAAATGCTTCAAAAGATGGCAGTCCTGTATATTGACGTCACCTGGGAGGAGTCATTGCGAAAGAATCGCAAACGATTTAATCCAGAGAAACCCGACAGCATCCTGGAACATTCATTGCCAGATTTGAAATTAGAGCGCCTCTATAAAGAAGAAGATTGGGATGAGGTTAGCAAGGAAGACCCTCAGTTCTTGACCATCCAGGGGATTCAAGTGCCGTATGTTGTATTTGATAATTCGGACGATGTGACTTCTCAAGGGGGCGACTTGTTGGGTGAAAGACTTGAGCGAGTTCTTAAAGAACTATGGAATAACTACCATAAGCCATAACCACTTAATGTAGCCATCAGTTATTTTAAAATTTTATTTCATTTGCTGCGGTGATTATTCCAAATGTAACCCAAAAATACGGCAGCGCAAATGAATCAAGGCTGAACTGCTCGATTAGAAATGCGCAAAAGGCAAAAAGCCCCATCCATCCCAGAAATTGTTTGAATTTGTTTTTCGTAAAAAGCAGCCTTAATATGATGAGAAATATGATCGTTAAAAAAGTAATGAATGCGGAAAAACCCAGAATACCTGTTTCCGCGAGCAATCGAAATCCCATTGACTTGACATTAAGGAGCATATTGGTTTCGTAAAAATATCTGCGGACTTCCACCAGGTGCCAGGCAGAGGAGGGCAGCTTCTCAGGAAAATAGAATCCCGCATTACCCAACCCAACTCCAAGAAAGGGGTATCTAGTAAAAATATTCCATCCGCCAGCCCAGTATGCTAGGCGTGCCCCAAACCCCAGGTCTTCCGCATATCGTTTCAGTTCGAAATCACCAAGCAGAATATTGAATATGTCCGCATTACGGCTGTCGAAAAGATTAAGCGCATACGCGGCTGTGAAAACCAACCCGACGTAAAAAAGAAATACGATGCTGTAAATGAAAACGCTAAGTATTATCTTAAGGGTTTTCTTTTCGAATCCGGGGATTTTTTTCAGGATCTTCTCTTGAAGCCAGCCTGAAAACCACACGGTTCCTTTGATGATCAAAATACCCAGCATCAACAGGAAAGACAAATACCCCAGCCGAGAAAGGGTAAAGAATAAGACGGCAGAACCCAATATCAGGCAAAGATCCTCAATGTGGAATTTCCAGACCCGTATTTTAAAAGCAGTGGTGCGTGTGAATGTGCTGGCCAGCCAATAGGGCAGGAATAGCAGATTGAGCTGATTCGCTAACCACGATGGTTCAAAAGCAAAAGCGGAAATGCGGTTTTCAAAGAGAGGACCGGTTACCAACAGATCATGGGCAGCTTCAAACCAATATGGGTATCTGCCATAAAAACGCCACAGGACTATTTCAAGGAATGCTTTGATGAAAATCATTATTCCAGCATAGGTGATCAACCGAAGTGTCTTGTTGAACTCTTCCTTCTGGTTTTTCTCCCGCAGCCACAGGTATGAAACAAAATAGAAACATACACCCATGACCAGTGTAATGACCCCCTCAAAATTCTCTTTGATGGGATTGATACCTTTGAAGGCAGGGATATTCCGCCAATACCCTGTAATGATCGAAATCAGAGCAATTAAAATAAACAAGAATAATGATAGTGTATGTTGTGGGATTGTCATTCCCTGCCACAGCTTGGGTAAAAGCCACACAATTAGCAGGACAAACAGGATTAGGCCAGA
>CBDAFG010000081.1:0-4162 GCA_965195205.1 uncultured Pelolinea sp.
AGACCGCATCTGGGCGGCTCATTTCCCTTTGTGTTTATAGAACCGGGTGTTGCGACTATTTCCGCAGTACTTACCAGTGAAAGAGGAGAACAGCTGAATGTGCGGATTCCTGAGAATTTTGGGAAGGTGAAAGTAGATGGCTAAGAAAAACCGAATAATCATGGTTCAAGGTGAGTGCATCACCATAACAAAAGATGATTACATATCTTTAACAGATATGCTGAAAGCCAAGGATGGGGATTTTTTTATCTCTGACTGGCTCAGAAATAGAAACACCGTTGAATATCTGGGCATTTGGGAACGGATACATAATCAGGATTTTAATTATGGCGAATTCGCCGTAATTAAAAGTCAGGCGGGATTAAACAATTACAAAATCAGTGTAAAAGAATGGGCCGCTAAAACCAATGCCATCGGTTTAACGGCAAAAGCAGGTCGCTATGGTGGCACTTATGCGCACAAAGATATTGCCTTTGAATTCGGTATGTGGATTAGCGCTGAATTTAAAATCTATCTTATCAAGGAGTTCCAGCGCCTTAAAGACGAAGAGCAAAAACTACTGGGCTGGGACATCCGCCGTAACCTTACCAAAATCAACTACCGCATTCATACCGATGCCATCAAGGAAAACCTGATTCCTGCCACCCTGAACAAACAACAAATCAGCCATGTTTACACTTCTGGAGCAGACATACTCAATATGGCACTGTTTGGCAAAACCGCAGCTCAGTGGCGGGCAGAAAATCCTGATGAGGTAGGCAATATCCGCGACTTTGCCAATGTATCACAACTGGTCTGTTTGTCCAATATGGAAAATCTGAATGCGGTGTTTATCAATGAGGGGGTGGAGCAGGCGGAACGCTTGACTCGCTTGAACCGGATTGCCATCCATCAGATGAGGATATTGGTTGAGGATAGAGCTACTATAAAGTTGGAGGGTGACTGATGGGTGAGTGGGAGGATTTGTAATGAGCAAAAAAGAAGTATTCCATTTCACAGTCGGTCAGTTAGCTGAAGTTTTAAAATCCCTGCCGCAGGATTTACCGGCATTGACCAGCGGTTATGAAAATGGTTTTGAGAACTTTTATCCGCTGAGTATTATTAAGGTGAAGCATGAGCCTGAAAATATGTACTATGATGGCGAATTTCAGGTTGCGGAGGATGGAGATGAGGGGACGTTTGATGCGGTGGTACTCAGGAGGGTGGTTCGGGATGAGTGAGTGGAAGGAAAAACCTCTTTCTGATTTAGCAATTCTCTACAACGATAGTTGGAAGGTTGGTGATGAAGAATGCCCCTATATTGCCTTGGAGCATATTGAAGAGGGTAAACTAAGATTAAATAGGATTGGGTATTCTGATAGTGTTGCAAGTAACAAGTATCGCTTCAACGGAAAAAACTTTCTTTTTGGAAAATTGCGTCCTTATTTCCGAAAAGTTGTAAGACCGCAATTTAGTGGTATCTGTTCTACGGATATTTGGGTGGTGGGAGCTCGTGGTGAAACGGATTTAATTTTCCTGTTTTATCTATTTGCAAATCAAGAATTTGTTGATTTGGCTTATTCCGGTTCATCAGGTACAAGAATGCCGCGGGCGGATTGGAAATTCATGAAAGACACAGTATGGCTCATTCCATCGGATATAGAAGAACAGCGCGCCATCGCCTCGGTCCTTTCCAGCCTCGACGACAAGATAGACCTGCTCCACCGCCAGAACGAGACCCTCGAAGCCATAGCGGAAACGCTGTTCCGGCAGTGGTTTGTGGAGGGGGCGGATGAGGGGTGGGATACAAAAATAAGTGAACTTCCAATCGAAATTATCGATGGAGATAGGGGTAAAAATTATCCTAAAAATAGCGAATTGCTTGATGTCGGAGATTGCCTTTTTTTAAGTGCAAAAAATGTTACTAAGAATGGATTTAATTTTTATCAATGTCAATTTATTACGGCAGAAAAAGATGTATTATTGAGAAGTGGAAAACTTAACCGAAATGATATAGTAATAACTACACGAGGAACAGTGGGAAATGTTGCCTATTATGACGATTTGATAGGTTATACTGATATTCGAATTAATTCTGGGATGATTATAATAAGAACTGTATCTTCAGTCATGGATTCGATTTTTATTTTTTGCTTAATTCGAAGTAATTATCTCAAGTCGTTAATTGAAAACCAAACATCTGGAAGCGCTCAACCTCAATTACCGATACGAGATTTTAAACAAATTGATGTATATTATCCGCCAAAAGAAAAAGTAGATGAATTTTTAGTTTTCGCCAAACCTTGCTTAAATAAAAAGTTTTATAACGATTCTCAGATTGAGAAACTTGAGAAACTGCGTGATATGTTGCTGCCCAAATTAATGAGCGGTAAAGTCCGGGTGGAAATATGAAAATATCTCATCCGACAATAGAATATCTTACAGGCATAATAACTGGTGACTGTAATAAATCCGAATATAGGAGTGGCCCTCAATTAGTTGCTTTCTTTAATGCACTTGGGGAGCAAGATACATATGAGCAAGGATTTCCTTCTCGGTCAAATTATACTCAATCGAAACTTGAAAAATTTAATAATACACAAAAAATGAAACAAGCTATAGAATATTGTTTCCATCCTCTACATTTTATCAAAGAGTCAGATAAAGGAGAGACCATACTTCAGGAAATTAATCAATATTTAGAATATGATGGTTTAAAGCTTGTCAGAACAAAAACATCGGTAAAACTAATGAATTTAGATGATGATGTTTCACCAGTCACAGATGAAGAAAATAATATTTTTAAGAAAGGTACATTTGGACTTTTCATCAGCCATAGAGATAGTTTTAAAAGAACTGCAAATGAAATTAAGGAATCATTAGCAGTTTATGGCATCTCATCATTTGTCGCCCATGAAGACATTGAGCCAAGTGAAGAGTGGATAAAAGAAATCGAAAAAGAATTATTTTCGATGGACGCTTTACTTGCTTTACTATCAGATGGTTTTTCAGCAAGTGTATGGACTAATCAGGAAGTCGGGGTCGCCTTTGGCAGAGGCAAATTCATTCTATCTGTAAGACTTGAAGAAGACCCTCAAGGTTTTGTCGGAAAATTTCAAGCATTGCGCCCTAAAGAAAAAAATGTGGATAAACTTTGCAGTCAAATAACTGCACACTTATTGAATCATCCGAAGACACAAGAAAAAATGACTGTTTCATATTTTTCAGCTATTCGAAACACTGCATCTTTTACTGAATCCGACAAATGGGCAGAACCACTACCTTATATTAAAAATGTGAATGAAAATCAGGTCAATATTTTAATGAATGCCTATAATGATAATTCTCAAGCTTATGACTGTTTTTCACTAAATGGGCGACACGGAAATGTAGATCTTGCTTCAAGAATTAATAATTGGATGGGTGAAAAAAAGTATCGAATAAGAAGCGAAAAGATTGTAGAAATATGATTAGAATAACAAAAAGCGCAATAGAGAAATTTGCCATCGAGTTATCGGAAAAATCAGGGTACCAGCACGTTTACGCTCCAGATAGTAACACTCTGGAACGGAATAGATTTGAAGATGTGTTATTATCGGAACGCCTGCAATCAGCCGTTGGCAGAATAACCCAAAACAAGGCAAAAACCATTGATACCAAAGATGAGCAGGGGATAAACAAATCCAAAATCCGCACCCTCGAAAAACTCCGTGATACACTATTGCCAAAATTGATTAGCGGGGAAGTGAGGGTGAAATTAGAGCAACAGGAGGCGGATATATGAACAAAGGAGATATTGTAAAACAACAATCCGATTTCCTCCTATACACCTCGAATGAAGGCAAGGTAAACATAGATGTGTTTCTTCAAGATGAGACGGTCTGGCTGGCACAGAAAGCAATATCAGAATTGTATGGGGTTCAGCGTCCAGCCATCACCAAGCATTTGAAAAACATCTTTGATTCCGGTGAATTGCAGGAAGATCGGAAGAGCGTCGTGTAGGGAAAGAGTGTAGAAATATGATTAGAATAACAAAAAGCGCAATAGAGAAATTTGCCATCGAGTTATCGGAAAAATCAGGGTACCAGAACGTTTACGCTCCAGATAGTAACACTCTGGAACGGAATAGATTTGAAGATGTGTTATTATCGGAACGCCTGCAATCAGCCGTTGGCAGAATAAC
>CBDAFG010000082.1:0-14800 GCA_965195205.1 uncultured Pelolinea sp.
TCGAATATTACAATTACCTAAGGTTGCACTCAAGTATCGGTTATAAGACACCTATGGAAGTCCTTGAGCAGGCTTTGTTTCATCACAGGAGACCACACTATATATCTTGCTAAGTGGTACTAAAAATGGGGTGCACCTCATGGTCTTTCTCCTTTTCTGTTGTTTATTTCACTTCTGAAAGGATACCGTGATCTACTCTTTTTTGAAATTACAGAAAGATTGTTACACTAGCATTGAAAATCTGTTCAATATAATATGAATATATGTATTTATAATGCAAATTGCCCTGCTATGAATGTATTATGTTGAATAAGATTAGTAGAAACATATGAAAAACGAATTTTGGTATTATAATCAAATTGATTAGCAAAATTATTGGAAGGTTTGATATGGAAAAATTGCTTGTTGTAGCTGCTGATTATGCAAATATAACTGGTAACGGAAAGCTTAATATAATGGGGATTTTCAATGAAATTAATGCCATATCATACCCATATGTACATCCCAGCATGTTCCTGGTTTTTAAATTTCGATCAGAATTGGGTGAGTTCAATACAACAAAAAAAATTGAAATCAAATTTATTGATGGTGATGGTAAACCACTCTTAGTAATTCCGCAAGAAATAAAAGTACCGGATATGAAAGAAGGAAAAAGACCAGAGATAAACGGGGTTCTGAGCTTAAATAATCTCAGTTTTCCAAAAGAAGGTAGTTATGTTTTTGTTGTAACAATAAACGGAGAACCAAAAGGCAATGTAAGCATACTGGCTAATCCCCCTCGTAAACAAGGTTAGCTCGTGGTGTCAAAAAGTGCTAAAAAGATTGTTACTAGAATGCGTGCATCAGCCGCAAATAAGAATCAAGATGATATGGAAAGAGTTGCACTTGGTTATGGATTTGATGTCTGGGAGGGTAAAAATCACACTACATATCGTCATCCGATATATAATAAATTGGTTGGACAATGGCCAAGACATGGAGATGTCCTGCCTGTTTATGTCAAGAGACTTTTAAAATTAATTGATAAACTGGAAGTCTTGGAAGGAGAAAGAAAAAATGGCTAACAAAAGAACTTTACCAACAGAGAAGCGAGGGGAAGCTAAAAGAATGGCTATGCAACCTTATTCTGTTGCGATAATTCATGATGCTACAGATCGCGGAGAAGATTATTTCATTGCTAAAAATCCCGAATTAGATGGTTGTATGGCCTATGGAAAAACACCCGAAATTGCATTCGACAATCTTAGGGAAGCAAGAGTTGATTATATTCAGGTATGCCTACTTAGCGGTATTTCAATTCCCCCACCATCTATGCATCAAACAATAACATCAGGCACAATAATTTTATCAACTTATGACAATTTAACATATAATGCAAATCAAGTTAACGGGATTTTTGAGAAGGCCCATTTTGAGAGTAGTAATAATGAACCTCAATATAAATTTGAACAATACGCTCCTTGTTAGGAGAATTTATTATTCATGGAATACCCCGTAGCTTACTGCGGCGATAGGAATTATGAAGATTTTGCCAAGTTTATTATACAAATTAATAGATTTACATATTACTCGTTCTATTAGCCAGAAGTATTAAAGAAAACTTTTATCTGAGTCGCCTTTCCAATTTTCGTGTGCAAATCCAATGGGCTGGACTATCATAAGAACTGGTACATATTGTGGGGGCAGGTCACACTCAGCAAGTACTTAGGTGTCTTTTAATATAAATGCTATTTCTTCGATATCGGTATAATAAAAAGGGAATTAAATTAAAAATAATTAGGAGAGAAAACTGACCAATTCTTTTATTGATACCCTCATGGTTCACATCATGGAAGGCATGCTGATACCCAAAGTACAAATTGAACGAGCAGTGGGACCAATTCTGAGTATGTACCTAGGGGATGTCCTGACAGAAACATTTCAGACAGATTCGGAGTTTTCTGGGAATATCTTTATGATCTGCCAAGAATTTCCCTTCAAAAAAGAATCTAATTGGCAATCGACAAACATCGATTATCTTCTATATAATTCGGACCGTAAGCAACTTATTTTCCTCGAACTCAAAACATCCGATACTTCTATTAATCATGAACAAAATAGAATCTATCGTGAAAAACAAAAGGAAGTAAAAAGTAAAGGAGGGGGATTCCTAATTGAGGATCTTGAGCAAATGCGCGACAGATCTGTTGAGCATGGAAAATATAAATATCTTATCGAGGAAAAGATCCTGCGATTTAAATCTGAAATTACCCGATGCTCTGATGCTATTATTATTTTCTTGGTTCCAGAAAGTGCAAAGAATAAGGTTAAAGATGATGCAGATATGGTTCTTACTTTCAGAATGCTGACTGAAAGAATTAAAGGACCTTTTGCCGAAGAATGGAGTGTCATTCGAAAACATCTACTCAAACTTGACGATTCATCACAGCTTTCTCGGAATCGTAGGCCTCATAAGTTAGAAAAAAGCAAAACAACGGAGAAACCAGCATACTGGCAAGGTACGGTCAAATTTAATGAGATGGTTAAGCTCTGCCATGAATATGGAAACAAAATCATCATTGGTTTTACAGGTGGTGATTTGGCATTTTCAAGAAGCACCCTTCTTGAACTTAAGTCACGGCGTTATTATAGATGGGATTATTCGGTGAACACGAAGGGTAAGAAAATGACAGATTGGCTAGCAGGATCAAATATTGTTGAAATGCTTAAAACCAAAAAAACATACCCCTCTCATCTTTAAAAAACTTTGGTCGATCTATTTGAGGTAGATTTTAATAATTTCATATTCCGTGAGGTCATGGGACCGATTACCTCAGCACCTATTTTTAATCTTGATTTTAAATAATATACGAAATTGTAGCCAAACCTGAAATACATAATTAACCGCTTGGCTTCGATAATTGCTGATATAGAAAATTTTTGAGTCGCCTTTCCAAATTGATTTATTTGAGTTTCGTGTGCAATTCGTGTGCAACCCCTGTGGAAACAATGGACACAATGGATTAAATTACACCTATTTTGTGTACTGTATCTACATAATGGGGAATTTAACACCCAACGGATAAAAAGCAACTGAATTTTGAGAAGTGAAAATTATTCTGATTAATTATTTCTAATTATTGAAACAACATTATCAAACCTCCCATTCATCGTTCGCGCAATAAAGTGATCCGTCAACAAAACGAGTTTATCTCTAAAGTGAGCAATTTCAAATTGTTCAACTCTTGAAAAAGATAGAGATGGGAATAACTCCTTATAATCTTGCCAATATTTTTTTCCGTAACATATAATATGTTTTGGTTTATTTTCAAGAATTATATTTCTTAAATACCTAATTCTCTTGGGTTTGCCTTTCTCGTAGTAATCTTGGCTTGATGTGAATTGTGGAATAAGCTGCTCATAATCCCAATCGCTCATTTTTGGTTTTGGAATAGGCATTAACTCACAAAGAAATGTATTTCCTTGATACCGTCCGAGATAATCTGCCTGATAATTGCGAATATTTTTAGTGCTTGGCTCTTTTCCATCAAGCAAGAGCATGATATAGCACATCCCTCGCCATGTATTTTGAATAATCCTTTTTCCTGAATGGTATTTGGTAATTCCAAGTATCTTGTGTGCTTCTGCCAAATCCTCAACTTTATTAAATTTTAAACGGGCACATATGTTTTCTTCGCCACCTCCTCCCTCTTCCATACCAATAAACCACACTTCAGCATCTAATCTACCGAAACCGATAAAGTTAAATAAATGGTCTAATTCAATACCTGTAAGAACCTGAGACATCATTCATCCTTTAATATTGATTATATTGTAGCGTTTCAGAGCCTATGAGACAAAAAAGGGGATAAAATTAAGAGACACATTCCAGATAAAATCAATATATTTAATACTTTATTCATTCTAATGAACAAAGTTTCTATTTCACTGTTTTTATTTATTCACTCTAATGTATTTTTTAGTGGGGCTGCGATCCTGCTGGTGGCAATTCCGCTGCTCCTGGACTCGATTTGGGCGTTCATCCCTGCCCTGGTTGGAATCGCGGCGGTGATCCTTTGTACTGTCCTGGAAGACTGTACCTTGCAGGCTGATCTGCCTGATTATAAGGAATATGTTAATAATACCCGCGATAAACTCTTCCCGAACATCTGGCAATAAGACGGTTTCGAGACAAAGCCCATCATTGATTGTAGATGGTTACCCTCCTACTCAAAACCAACTACTCCAAGATAGTGTGCCGGTCTGTCGTTTTGCCGATCAAAGTTATAGCTGATCCCTTTTAATGATAGTTATTTCTTTCAACTTTTATACTTTAAAAACGCACTCTATCTACTTAGTTTACTCCCATAATAAGAACATACCGCAGATATAAACTCAATAGCTAATTAGATTTTCCTGTGAATCCTTATTGCATATCTCCTGACACTTGAATTGGTAGTATTGGTAAGAATTTTAAGGCAAAAGATTTTTCTCCAAACTTTTCGAAATTGCAGATAATATTTTTTTTGCTAATTTTTAATATCGTCCCCGTTCCATATTTTGGGTGCTTAATTAACTGTCCTAAATACCACTGATCAAACTTATCTATTACTGCATTATTATGTTCACATTCAGTCTCAATAATTTTTTCAACTTGATTGAATTGCAACAGTTCTTTTGGTATCTCATTAATAAATATTGATGGTTCAGGAAAAGCATTCCATCCCTCTGGAACTGTGTGATATGAAATTTCTAGATAATCCTTTGCGCGGGTCATAGCAACAAAGAAAAGCCGTTTTTCTTCTTCCAATTGCTCATCGGTCATATTTGAGAATTTCAATGGAATTAACCCATTATTTGCCCCACTGATGAATACATATCTAAATTCCAGCCCTTTGGCTGAATGCATAGTAAGAAGTTTTACTTTTTCCGAATTAGGATCAATAGTCTCGGCAAATATTTGATGACCTCCCAGACTTAATTCATTGATGGCTGCAAGAAAAGACGATTTAATATCAATACTGCGATTAAACTCTATATACATTGAAACTTCTTCAAAAAACCGTTTAACAAGTTCGACATCTTTTGAATAATTAATTGATGTAGGTCTTAGATTTCTCGATAATTCAAAATAATCATAAACATCTGGAATCTCCGTATAAGTCTTATTTTCTAGCCATTTTTCAAAATATAACATTTTAATTGCAAAATTATTAAATTCATCAGTATTACAAATATTATTTGAAAGCCAGTCTAATAATCTAGCAAGTTCAGTCCTGTCATCAGATTTATCAGTGGTTCTCTTATACTTCTTAACAAACAAACTTGATGGTTCGATGATTCCATAATTCTCATTACAAATTGCGGAATAACTAGCACATATATCTTGCTTATTTAGGCAAGCTTTTAATAATTTTATTAACCAATCCAAAGATGGAATATCTTTAAGAGTTTGCCTGTTGATTACTTCGAAAGGGATGCCTTCTCTCTCGAAAATTGTTTCAAATATCTCCGATTGCCGTCTAGTTCTAAAAAGGACAGCAATTTCTCGAAACGGAACACCTTCATTATTAATATTTTTTAGACTATTTGCCAGATATATTGCTTCTTGATTTGAGTCAAAATGCTTTCTAAGACAAACAGGTACCCCTGCTTCTCTTGTGCCTAACAATTTCTTCGAATCATATGTAATTAAATGTTTTGCAACATCCAAAATACTTGATGTTGAACGATAATTAACGGGTAAATGATACTCTATACACTCTTTTGATCGAAAGTTATAGAAAATGGACAAATCGCTCCCTCTCCAAGCATATATAAGCTGGTTGGGGTCACCAACCGCAAATATAAACGTGTTTTCATCTGCGATATTCATAATCAATTCAATTTGTTTAGGATTGCTATCTTGAAATTCATCAACAAGAATCCACTGGGGATGAAAATTATTTTCCGGAAGGCATAACACAAGATTAGCATGTTCTATGAGGTCATCAAAATCCATAACATTATTTAACTTCTTTCTCTTTTGTCCAATCTCTATCAAATATTTTAATTCATCTTCATATTTCATGTTTCCATATAATACATCACTCCTCCCAGTCCAAGCATTATCTAAGAATCGTTCGATCCGCTTGTCGATTTTATTTTTATATTTGATATTTAAGGAAAACTCATTCGCTATCTCAAGAAAAAATTCCTTTCTTTCATTTTCATCCATTATTGTAAAGCTCGGGGAATAGCCTAAAACAGACAGATGAGGGCAATTCACCAAAATACTTCTTGCAACTGAATGAAAAGTGCCAAAAAAAGAGAAATCAGGCGTAAGAGAAATGTTGCTTTGCAGATAAAAAGCCATAATCCTTTCTTTAATTTCATTGGCCGCTTTATTTGTGAATGTAAGCACTGTCATATTAATCAAAGGAATCTTCTTAATAAAATGAAGATAAAGCACTTTATGAATTAAAACAGTTGTCTTTCCGCTTCCAACCATAGCACTAACGAGAGTTCTTTTATCGCTTGAAAAGACGGCTTTTTGCTGGTACGGATTGAGTTTCTTTATTGATTCATAAAGTGTTGAATTCTGCAACCTGATGTCTTCGAGAATATCACCAAAGTCTTCCAGAATCACTTCTTCTGCTCTGGACTTAGAGTCAATAGTATCAAAACTGCTTGTTTCATTATTTTCGGAAGAAGACAAAGATAACTGATCGCCTGATTTATTCGCGTTTCTATCTCTCAATAATTGATGTATTTTCTTCAGCTCCATGTTATTTTGTTTCCCTCTTTAGATGTCGCATTAGCTTTATCTTTTTTCGTTCTTCATTGACACCTTCTTTGCTTTCAAAAGAAAGGACAAATTCCTGAGGTAATTCTATAAACATTTTCAAATTGTTAGTTATCTCACGCTTTAACTTATCTTTATCAAATAGTTTTACAATACTTTTAGGAAGATCCAAAGTTAATATGGAGTTATTCACACGAATCCCTTTTACGGCGCTTAAAAAGCCTGATGTATTTATCCCTTTTTCCCCCATTACTGTAACTAGTTTTTCCCATTCCTCAACAATATTTTCCCAAGTAAATTTATATGGAATCAATCCAATGTTTTTCTCATTATGTAAAATGAAATCTTCAGGGAGACTTGTTTCAACCAATAAGTTTTCTAGTGCCCACAAGATTAATCTCTTATCAACATCATACTCCCCGACACAAATAGGACAACCTGTTCTACAAGAACAATTCTTTACAAAAATTATCGCATTTCTTATTATTTCTTCAATATGTTCGAATATCTTTTCAGAAAAGCCTAAACCCCCAGGATATTTATCATATAAAAAAATATATGCAGATGCCTTTGGTTCTGCCTGCTCTGCTGTGTGTGATTGGATATAAAAACTACTGCTAATATCCGAAAAGGATGCCATCACTTTGATCTCTGCTACAGATTCTAAACTATGGACTAATCCAACTGTTGACCCAACATGCTCTCTGATAACCGCCTCTACATTCTCTGGCAATTGCACCCAACATGCTTCAGTATCCATATTGTATTGAAGTAGGTCTTGAAGACGTTCATATCCAATATTTTGGTGATTATAAAATTGAAGCATCTTATAACCAGTAATCAAGGTGTTAACGTTTATATCTCCAAAAAATAAGTTTGTTCTAACAATCAATTTTTCTTTATGTGTGGCGAGTATGTCAATAACCAAATATATTTCTGGCTCCGTGAAGTAATTTAGATCAGCAGATTCTACGGTCGCAATTTTTGTTTCAATGTCAAGTGAAATGCTTTTATATTGGATCGTATCATGGAGATAGATTGCTCCAGGATAAAGCTCTCTTTTCGCTTGCGTCAAATCCATCGTTGTCAGGGTTTTTTGATTCTTGCTATCAAAGACTTCTACGGTCTCATTTGTAATGTTGCGCAAACTGATTTCATGGGCAGGTGATGAATTCCCCTTCCAATGAAAAGTATTAAAAATCTCTTCGATTTCACCAATTTCCTGCAATAATGGTAATACCTCTCCCAAATCAGGGAAATAACTAATATCATCTATTGTCAGTGGAAGTTCAGCTGCCGCTGCTCGAATGTGTGATAACTGAATAAATAAATTATTCTTATCGATAACAGCATTCTCTGGAGATACCCCCAGAAGCCAATCTGGATTTATACCCACAAATTGGTCTGTAGATTTAGGTCTTAACATCAAAATGGCATAGGCTTTTTCACCTCTTCTTCCTGCCCTGCCCACCTGTTGCCAAAAGCTAGCTCGTGTTCCTGGAAATCCCCCCATTATAACCGTCTCAAGCGAACCAATATCTATCCCTAATTCTAAAGCATTTGTTGAAACTACACCTAAAATATCGCCATTTCTCAAATCCTTCTCTATACGGTGTCTTTCTTCTGGAGTGTAACCCCCGCGATAACCCGATATTTTAGTAGCTAACATGGAACCAAATTTACCCGCAGTTAAAGTGTCCCTACTTTCTTTTGTTACAACCTCTGTCGCTTTTCTGGACATACAAAAAGAAATGAACCTTATATTATCTTCTATAAGTCTGGGTAGAAGTTCTATCATTTCTTGCACTACAGAACGTTGATACTTTCTGTCACTCCCAACAAACGGTGGTTGCCAAAATATAATTTCCTTCTCAGATGTCGGTGAACCATCTTTTGAAATATGAAAGAACTTTTTGTGACAAATATTCTCAGCTAATTCTTGGGGATTTGCAATTGTGGCACTACTACACAAAAACTGAGGTGAGTTCTTATGATACTTACAAATGCGCAATAATCTCCTGATAACATTCGATACATGTGAGCCAAAGGCGCCGCGATAAGCATGGATTTCATCAATTACAATGAATTTGAGATTTCGAAAAAGGAATGGGAAACCATAGCGATTATGATTTGGAAGGAAACTTGCTTGTATCATATCTGGGTTTGTGAGGATAATATTAGCTTTCTCTCTTATCTTTCTACGTTGGGAAGCTGGGGTATCACCATCATAAATACCAACATTTATTTTCTTTTCTCCAAAATAATTCACAAAGGGTTGTAGATTTTTGTATTGGTCTTGTGCAAGAGCCTTCGTTGGATAAATAAACAATGCCCGTCCGGATGGGTTTTGGATTAGACTTTGAATGACGGGCAGATAAAAAGCTAAAGACTTACCACTTGCAGTACTAGTGGTTATTATTATGTTATTACCTTCTATTGCTTTTTCAAACATATCAGCCTGATGAGAATATAACTTTTCATACCCCATACTGATAAAACACTTTTTTAGATCTGGGTGGCATGCCAATGGAATGTCTAAATATATACCTTTTCTTTCTGGCAAGTAACGCGTTGCGATTATCCGTTTCGGAAAATGTTTAAGTATTGATTGCATATCGTTTTTCATATAATAGTATTATATAAGCCTTAAAGAATTGCATTACTCGGTAAATTGCTTTACAAAATAAAAATTACTTATTTTCTCCGGGGATCGTTATCTGGGTACGATTTTCCCGTTGACGGATCGAAGGTAAATCCGAAATTTGTTCCTAACCTCATTCCAAGATCCGCTATGAAATTCCAAGAAGCGTCATGATCTAAATAACTATTTATATCTGTGAAACTATCCAGAACCTCATCCCTAATAGAAACACCCGACTCAACCAGCGCATCTGCCGCAAATTGTTCTAAAGGTTTTTCCATTGAAGAAATGGTGGATGTTATATCTTTATTGCTTGCAACCATGAATCCAATTCTTACCATTAATTTGATGACATCCTCTGATAATTTTTCCATGCTTGCTTCTTTAATAATTTTATAGGTTTTCTTTATTTTCATTGCTGCTAAATATGCACCATCAATATTACCCACCCTAATTGCAGACTCAGCAAATGATCTAAAAGTAAAAGCCAAGGCATAAATATTTTCTTCCAATCTCCTCAAATTTTCCACTTCATTAATCTTTATTAACTTTTTGATTACTACATAAATAGCATCGAAAAAGATAATTGGATAAAGATTAGGGTGATAATGATCATATCTATCACCTAACGATATTAGGCAATTTAGTAATAAGTCATAATTTGTGCTGTAATCATAATTCATCATTATTGGGGTGTCTTCAATTGGAATTTTAGTTAATAACCTTTCACCGAGCCAACCAATGGAACGAAATATGATATCAAGGATTCTTAACCTATCATCTTGTTCTTCATTATCTGGTTTGTCTTTTAGTGAGTCCAAGATCCCTTCAGCTGTAGTTTGAAAATATTTTATGATATTCTGGAAAATAATTGATGATTTACCTATTGAAGCGTCAGCAATACTCTGTAAAAATTCTAGTAATTTTTCCATTTCAGAGTAATTTCTTTTTTGCAACATTGTAGAGGAATATTCGTAACCTACGATTAATACGATGTTTTTGGCAGATTCCAGTCCCTCTTTTTCGGCTATTTCTAACAAAGTTGATAACATTTCAATCAGATAATGGGTGAAATTTCTCAAAAGTACATCTTCGGGTGACCATTTATCGGCTTTCTTGTTCGGCACATTGTTTATAAAAATATTAGAAACTGATATCAACATGTTACGTGCCTCGGAAAGTGAACTCAGATCAGTTCGTCTGATGAATTGGATCATTAAATCCCTAATTGGAATTAAGGGGTCTTCTACATTAGCCGTTTTTTCCTTGATAGTCTCAATTTACTTTTCGATAACTAGGAGTTTTATTTCATCATCCTTTTTCTTTTGTTTAGCTTTTCTAATTTCTTCTTTCTTTTTTGAACCCTTCTCTGTAACAAAATGATGAACAATCCGAAATCTGAGAGTGGAAGGAGGTTCAAGATCATATTTTCGCCAAATAAAATCACGAATATCTCCGTAATGAATGTTTTTTGCTAGAACCAAGATTGCTCTATGTGGTTGGAGATAGGTAATGTTTTTGACAATCAGAATCACAAAAAATGTAATGGAGACAAATATCAATATTAGGCAGGCCAGGCTGTATAAAGGATTAGCTATATAGCTAATAGCAAAACTATAAAGATTTGGGGAAATATTTTGGCTATTAACGGACAAAAAATAGCTACCCAAGGAAGTAAAGATCAGATCAAATATACTGAAAACAAAAAAGAGAATAAGCCAAATATTTTTAATAATATGGCTGATATGCTTATAGGAATAACGGCTATACACCAGTTGAATAAAGACGAGAATAACAGCACTTATGATTCCAAAAATCGCAACTTCAATACCAAAAAGGGTATTCAGATAATTCAGCAAATTGTCCATGTAAATGCCCACTCTAGTTATGTCCAAAAAACATATTAATAAAATTTATCTATATTAATTATAACTCTGACAAGATACGCACAAAACAAACTCGGTTACATATATCAAGGTGTCAGGTCTTGATTTGAGTCGCCTTTCCTCTTATCGGGTGCAACGCGGGTGCAATGCCAGTGGAAATAATGGACACAATGGACGCTGTGGACAGTTATTCCCATTTTTCATGGACATAATGGACAAAATAACACTGTGTGGACACTATGGACACCTTGATATACTGACTTCGAATCAGTAGACCTCTAACTAATGACCTTTGAACTCACCACTGGTGAATTTAAAGCCCGTTCGAGTCGCGCCGGGGGCGCTTCTTATGCCCTTTTCCTGGTGTTCTACTTCCATGCCTGAGGGTAATTTGTTACCCAAAAGCACTCTCGCATCAGTCCTCTCCCGTTTTCAGGAGATGGAGAAGTTAATAGATAAAAACTTTCATAACAACAGGGAACTCCCCAATTGACAAACCATTCATCTTTTAAGAAATAAGCTCCTCATTGTCATGCAGTTTGGATGGCTCCGTAGAGGGTGTTGAAAAAGTCACATTAATGAGCAAATGCATCATATTTTTTAGCAAAAACCACAATATGTGGCGCTAAACTATAGTAATTTTCAAAGGAAATCTTGTTTTTCCACACCCTCTCCGTACATGTTTGAAAACCAAAATAGATTCTGCTATAATAGAAATTATTCAACGAGTAAATGATGGCTAACCTAAACAAGTTCAAGGAAATATCTTTCTGCCTGGTCGTTTTTCTATTATCTTCCTGCCAACCTCAACTCCCGCCAGATGAGCCTATTATTCCTACTACATTTACTCAGTCGTCCGATGTCATTATCACACCCGAAAACTTTTCCCAACTTGAGCTTGCTGCAACCGGTACGATCAGTTATCCACATGAGATTGTGTGGGCGCTAGACAGCCGTACAATCACAACCACAACCGAAGGCAGCGCATCACTTCTGGACGCGCAAACACTTGAAGTTGAAGAAGTGTTCTCTTTTGAAGTCCCCGCTTCCCTCTCCGCCGCTTCCCCCGATGGAAAAACGCTGGCTCTTTCCGATGACAACCGGGATATATCCTTGTTGGATCTCACTACTGCTAACAAAACACTGACCATTCACTCGGACTATTTTATTGGGCGGATAGATTTTTCGCCTAACGGGCGCAGGATACTAACAACCTCGGAGGAGGATCTCCTGGTGACGCTGTGGGATACTAACAGCGGAGATGCCATTAAAACCCTAACCGGGTTTGATACTGCCGCTCCCGTTTACACAGCCCACTTCGGTGATGATGGAGAGCATATCATCTGGGTTTAGCGTGGGAGGATACAACTGACGAATATTAATAGCGGAGAAATGAGCATGGTATTTGACCATGAGGATTTCATCGTTAGCTGGGCGCTTTCCCACGACGGGAAATACCTCGCCACGGCATCCGCTGGGACGGTACAGGGTCATTTTGTGCCACTGATCCTGATCTGGGACACTACTTCAGGGGAAACACGTATGCTAATGAACAGCGAATCATCCTATGGGGCAGTTACCTTCTGTCCAAACACACATTTGATCGCAGTCGCTCAAGAAAACTTGATCACTATTATCGATCTGGATGAATTCCGCAAACCAACCGAATTAACGCTCACCGGTGAGTCTATCGTTAATATGACCTTTGCGCCGGACGGCAGCGCGCTTGCCGCTGCCAACGCTGACGGGCTGATCGCTGTATGGAGAATTCCAAACTAAGTGTGTTTTGAATATACAAAGAGGTTAATCCAAAACAGTTAGGCACCGTTCTTCCCATAAATTCACTTTGTTGTTTTCGAAAATTAGCTTGAGAATGAAGATTTATTATGTATAATAAATCGTATTCATTGGTGTGGGATTCCTGCTACTCATCTCTACCAAAGATCTCTTTATCAAAAATATTTTTTGCAATCGGGTGAATTATATGAAGAAATTGTTTGAATGGCTGGGTATTCAAGATGCTTTCGAAAAGGGACTCATCGCACGCATCCTGATCATCTTATGTTTAGCTTTCATTGTTTTTGGTGCAATTTTTGTTACCATCCGGATAGTAATGACCGTGCACCCCGCTTTTCCGCCCGCCCACTGGACGGATATGTTGATAGAATCTCTGATCCTTGTCATGGCATTAATAACCCTCTGGTTTATTCGTTCGGATAAAATTCGGGCTGCCAGCCGGGTGATATTGGGAGGAATACTGATTGCCGTTACAATGCAGACCTACTTTTTGGGCGGTCCCGCCAATGATATTTCCGGACCGATGGGGCTCCTGTTCTTTGCGATGCTCGCCATCCTCTTTCTTGACCGAAGCGACCGCTGGATCGCAATTTTCCTGGTCATTACGGTCTTTATCGTCTTGAGTGGACTGTCGGCGACCGGAAACCTCCTGCCCTCAGTTAACCTCACTCCGATTGGCAAAACCCTCTATTCTATTTTCATCTGGTTGTCGATCAGTATCATTATTGGCATCATCCTCATCGCAGCTATGGGTGCTATGCGCCGCGAACCTCATTTATTAGATCTGCAATTTAACGATTCAACCGGAAATGTCCCCTTCCTCAGCACACACGACGCCCTCACCGGACTCTATAATCGCCTCTTCATTGAGACCGAACTATCCCGCCTGGAAAAAAGCCGCCTCTTCCCCATCAGCATTATCACGGCAGAAATAAAGGATCTGAGAACAGTAAACGAAACACACGGCTATAAAACAGGCGATCAAATGATCATCAACGTCGCCCGGCTCTTTGCCAGAGTGTTCCGCCCGGAAGACATCCTCTCCCGCTACGGGGGAGATGAATTTGCTGTCATTCTGCCCAATGTAGACCCTACTACCGCACAGGTAGTCATTGGCCCCGCATCGAAAAACAACTCAGCGCCTACAACAAAAAACACGCCAATCAGCCCATCAATATTTCAATCGGTGTATCCACTGCAAATCAAGGTGATTCTCTAAAGGATCACTTGAAGCTTGCGGAAAAACTGATGTGGCAGGAAATATCAAAATAAACCGAATAACTCTTGACCTCTTCCTTAATAATCCATTTGTAATTCAAGGTATGCCCAGTTCAGCTATCCTATAACCGGGCTTATGTTCTCGCTAAACCCCGTCGACAGCTTAATTTACTGAACTTAAGTCAGCAAGTTGCGCGTTCAGCTGCGCTGAGAACTTTCCTTTATATTAAATAATTAGATCTTTCTATGCGGGTCAAATAAAGCGGGGAAAAAACACGATACAATCCTTTGGAAAATAATAACCATCCTTTCTTTATAAACCAAAAGAAAGGATGGTTATCACATACCTTGTTGAAAAATATTTTTCTTATCCTTTCAACATACTTTCAAGTCAGTATTTATTCTAGTGAATGTTCTATTGAGCTGGCAAAACCCAGATCCCATCATTGTCATAGGCAATGAAATCCGCTTTGCCGTCCCCTGTGGCATCTTCAA
>CBDAFG010000083.1:0-19314 GCA_965195205.1 uncultured Pelolinea sp.
ATGGCGGGATGATTTGCGGGACGACTGCATACATAATTACCTGCAGCCAATTTGCACCAGTTGCCTGTACAGCTTCGATAGGACCTGGATCAATACTTTCTATCGCTTCAGAATACAGTTTTGCAAGTGCAGCAAGTGAATGTAACGTGAGTGCCAAAATACCAGCAAATGGGCCTAGACCAACCACTATTACCGCAATAATTGCCCAAATTAGAGGTTCAATTGATCGGATTAAGTTCATCACAGAGCGTGTTATATAGTAGATTGCAATCGTTATAGGTGAATGCGACATTAAGTTTCGTGCCGCAAGAAAACTCACAGGTACTGCTAAAATGATACCAAAGAAAGTTGCCATCATGCCGATGAAAATTGTTTCAACCATTTTCTCAATTGATAATTTTAATTCTTGACTTGCTTGCGGTCCACCAACACTTAACAATTGACGCGCCTGAATACGCCATATTTTTGCACCCTCTCCTGCGACAGGAGGCATAACCCGATATGGCATGATAACTGTCTTTTCAAAGCTGCCGTCTTCATCTGGAATAAAAATCAGATACTTACCATCCTGGCGGTGACGGAATTCATTGTTAATAGGGTCCTTCCACCATATAACTATTTCTTTTCCGGGCTCAAAATTTTCTCCTCGGATCGTAAATTCTGTCCCTAATTCACCGTCTACCTCAGAAGGAACTCCACATGTAGGGTCCGAGAGAATATAAGGTTTATCCTCTTTCTCTTCACCTACAGGGAAGGGTTCTTCCGTGCAAGGAGATTGAATTTCCCCATATACTTTATTAAATTCTTCAGGATACTCAACAGCTTTTGCCCATGGCCACATCACTTTTGATAATGCTGGTAAGGCCTCGTCTGCATCCCTTACAATTGCAATGGGTTCAATCTGCCCAATCTCCCATCCCTGGACAAAGAATATCATTAAGATTAAGAGTAATAATCCAGCTAGTTTTGATCTCTTTTCTGCCGGCAACGCCTGTTTATATGCATCTACAATATTCATAATGTAAGCGATCACAATCAGACCTGTGATTACATACAATATAGGATTTAAATAATATGCTTTACTGATAATTGTATTTATATCCTTGTATCTACGGCCTGTATCATAAATACGCCATATCAATAAGCCAATAGATGTGATCAGGCTTCCGAAAATTATTAATCCTTTGTTTAGATCTCTAGCAAGAGCTTGGCCTAACCCCGGTATTATTGCCGATAGTATTCCAGCTATGGTTGGTGAAACAAGGCTTTCTTTTTTTGTTTCATCTGATTTTTTTACTTTTGTTGACAGCATATAATTTCCTCAGCTTGATCCCAGTTTGCCTTCTATACTTCCCCCAACTCTCTCTGCCTCAGCACCATAAATTTCTTTGAATTCCTCATCAGTTAGTGCCACAATTTCTTCTCTTGTACCCTGATAAACAATTTCGCCATCTTTAAGCCCTACAACCCTCGTTGCATACTTTTGGACAAGATCTAAATAATGAAGACTGCAAATAACAGTAATTCCATCTTCTTGGTTTAATCTCTCTAATGATTCCAAAATAGAGTGGGCAAGTACAGGGTCTAAACTAGCTACTGGTTCATCAGCGAGGATCAATTCAGGTTCCTGCATTAGCGCTCTTGCGATCCCAACTCTTTGCTGCTGCCCACCGCTTAATTCATCGGCTCTTTTGTGTGTTTGATCGGAGATACCCAATCTTTCAATAATACCGTGTCCCATTTTTATATCTTCATCAGAGAATTTGTTAAATATACTTGAAGTTGCTTTTGTATAACCTAATCTTCCTGACATCACATTTGTTAAAACAGAAGATCGGTTTACGAGATTGAAATGTTGAAATATCATTCCTATTTTACGTCTGGCTTTCCGTAATTCTTCCCCGTCCAACTCAGTCAGGTTTATACCATTCCAGATAATCTCCCCTTCAGTCGGATCAATTAATCGATTGATACAGCGAAGTAAAGTTGATTTTCCAGATCCACTTAAACCAATGACAATAAGGAATTCACCATCTTCAACATCGAAACTTACATTTTTTAATGCTTGAGTGCCATCATCATAGACCTTCGTGAGGTTTTTTATTTGAAGCATTTGGTGTCATCTCCCGAACATTTAATTTTATTGCTATGATTATATGATAAAAAAAAGGAAAGGGTTTAACCTTTCCTTTTTGTATATTCGCTAAAACGATTAATCCGCAGCTAGTTCTGCGATATCCATCCCTGATGCATCTAAAATTTGGCGGAATGGTTCATAGAAATCATCACCCTTTTCTATCATACCGCTCCACTGGTACGCCGCATCCATCGCAGCCAGACCCTCTTCAGTTTCAAAAAGCGCCAAGATCGCTTTTACAAGCGTCGCCTTCACATCCTCTGGGAATCCGGTTACGAATTGAATACCATCATTGGGAATATCAGGCTCAACAGCGATAACCTTAGTCATTTCCATGATATCAGGATAATCTTCCTCAATGCGGGTTCGGGCATCAACATAGGTTGTGGCGAAATCGCAGTCACCATTATATACACCCGCTACAGCAGCTTCATGTGAACCTGCTTCAACCATTTCGCCCATATCTGTTGTTATGTCAATCCCTAACCCTTTAAACATGATTGAGGGAATTATGACACCGCTTGTGCTTAACTTTTCAGATACACACCAGGTAGCGCCTTTCAGGTCTTCCAGTGTTTCAAAATCGCTGTCCGCCAAAACCACAAATTGTCCGTTATAAAAAGCGGCACCGTATCGGGTTGAAACCAAAGCCACTTCCGCGCAGCCCTTCTCAGAAGCTAACACATATGAGAATGTTGCCAAAGCGGCCATATGCGCTTTGGGCTCGTCCTGGCACATCGCTTCAATAACACCTGCATAACTTGTTGCCACGAATGGTTCGATGACAAGACCTGTTGATTCGAAAATCAGGTCAGCCATGTCTTCAAATCCGGATAGTACACGCTCGGTCTCGCCAGATGGAACTGCGGCGAAAAGGATCGGGTTTTCTTCAGTACCGATTCCTTCCCAAGGGTTTTTTGGTTGACAAGCCACAAAAACCATTGCGGATATTACAACCAGTGATAGAACGATAAATATTTTCTTTCTGTTTTTCATTTCTTTCCTCCTCCATTTAAATGGTTTATATTTAATTAGAATATATATCAGGTACACCGCTTTTGCAAGGTTTTTAAGATGAATATTAGATAATTTAAGATTAGAATCATATACACTTGAATAAAAGGTACTTGGCAAATGAAATTTCTTACAAAAAATCAGAGAAATATAATAGCAGCTGAAAAATTGCTTCTATCATCAAACTCAATTTTCCTGTCGTCAATCAACGGCGACAAGGTTGATTTGAACCTTTTAAAGGACACACTGGCACAACTTGACGAAATATTTCTTGTAGTCGTCGCAGGAGAATACAACTCTGGCAAAACAGCATTCATCAACACACTTTTAGGTGATTCTTTCCTAAAAACAGGCATCACGCCTACGACTGATATGATAACAATTCTTAAATATGGTGATTCCCAAGGAAAGAAGGTCATTGAGCCAGGAAAATCATTGATAGAATTGCCTGTTCCCCTTCTAAAAGATGTTCATATTGTTGACACGCCTGGAACCAATGCGATTCTACGCGAGCACGAGTCCTTAACTACAGATTTTATCCCACGGTCAGATATCGTTATATTTATCACATCTGTTGACCGTCCATTTACTGAAAGTGAGCGGGGTTTTTTAGAAAAAATTATTAGGTGGGGTAAAAAAATAATTTTTGTTATTAATAAAATCGATATCGTTGAAAATCAAGCAGATCTTTTAGAAGTTGTGAATTTTGTTTCTATTAATGCCCAGAAGCTATTGGGATTTTCCCCTGTGATTTTTACTATCAGCGCAAAAGATTCTTTAGCGAAACTAAAAACAGGCATAAAAGATGATTCTTTAGCAAAGATTGAGGAGTTTATTCACAATACACTCGATCAGGAAGAACGTATTCGCATAAAACTTAACAACCCCTTGCATATTCTGGAGAATCTTACAAGTAAATATGATGAAATTAACCAAGCTAATATCAATCTGATCCAGGAAGATAAGAGTTTATTAGATAACATACAAAGCCAGATATCATTATTCCGGGAAGATTCATTACGCCGATTCCAATTTAGATATGCGGATATTGACAACGCAATCCTTGAATTTGAAAAGAGAGGACAATTATTTTTTGAAGAAACCTTCCGTATCGGCCGAATATTCGATCTATTAAATAAAGAGAGGATCCAGCGTGAATATAAAGACGCTGTAGTAAAAAATTTAGCAATTCAGATCGATAGTAAAGTGGATGATCTTATTGAATGGTTAGTAGATGAAAATTATAAACAATGGCAGATAGTAAACAACAAAATTAACAAACGGATGAGCGTTTTTAAGAAAAGCATATTGAGTGATCCCCATTCGATTGAAATACAAGTTGAAAGAAAAAAAATTATATCAACCGTAAAAAGGAGAGCGCAACGCGTCGTTGAAAAATTTAACCGTGATGCTGAGGCTCAACAGATCGCCGAAGATGCTCAATTAGCAGTTGCCGCTTCAGCTGCCATTGAAGTTGGCGCACTTGGTTTGGGTACTTTAGTAACAATATTAGCTACCACTGCATCTGCTGATTTGACTGGGATTCTCTTAGCTGGCATAACAGCAACGCTGGGGCTTTTTATTATTCCAACCAAGAAAAAACAGGCTATTAAATTATTCGGCGAAAAAGTACATTCTATTCGCAATCAACTCTCAATTTCACTGAAAGATGAAATTACACGCCAAATTGATTATGTAATTGATAATATTCAAGAGACAATTGCGCCGTATGAAAGATTTATCAGAGCTAAAAACCAAAAGCTAATTAATAATAGTGATCAATTTGAAAATTCCCGCAGAGAGATAGCGCAGTTGAGAATTGATATCGAAAATATTTAATTGGCATTGCTGAAATCTTAAAATAACTATAAAAATCATTTTATGAATGTTTTGCCGCACAAATATTCGGCACCACAACAACCAAGTGAATTTTATTTTTTTTCAAAAGGCGATATCACCGCCAATGCACAAAAAAGCACGAACAAACCTGGATTTGTTTTAAATGTGTAGAATACGATCCAACGGAAACCCCGGAACTACCTAGTGAAAAAATATGTGTGCTTTTTGTTGTTAGTCTATATATACAAATATTTATTTAAATTCATAGATATTTTGGCCAAACCTTTAATCAGCCTGAAACTGATAAGCTTGACGTTTTTTATTACTATAGATACAATAACGACTTGTATCATTCAAATAAGCGAAGGTAACCTCATATGAGGTGAGAGGCGCGAAAGGAAAGAAATGGAAAAAGTACTTTTAAAAGCAGAATTAAGAACTATCATTGGCAGAAAAGTAAAAAATCTCCGCCTTGTAGGCAAAGTCCCCGCGGTTATTTATGGAGGTGAAATTAAATCACTCCCAATTACTTTGGATAAAAGAGACACAACCAATACGTTAAATAAATTTTCAGGCTCTACAATTCTTACAATTGAGGTTGACGGCAAAGAACATGCCGCTCTAGTTCGTGAAATCCAGCAAGACTATATCAAAGGTGACCTTCTTCACGTAGATTTTCTTGCGATTTCCTTGACAGAAAAACTACGCACTTATGTTTCAATAACACTTGTAGGTGTAGCTCCAGTTTTAGAAGAATATAGCGCATTAATTGTTTCAGGTCTTGACCAAATCGAGGTTGAATGTTTGCCACAGGACCTACCTGAAGTTATTAAGGTAGATGTGAGTTCCTTGGAAGAGCTAGGGTCGGCTATTTATTTGAAAGACATACCAGCTATCGAGAAAGTCGAGTTTTTATCTGACCCAGAAGAATTAATCGCTGTTGCTTCTGCCATCAAGGAAGAAGTCGAAGAAGTTGTTGAGGAAGACGAAATTCTAGAAGATATAGAAGAAGGCGCTGAGCCCGAGGTCATTGAACGCGGTAAAGATGATGAGGATGACGCTTCGGAAGAAGCTTAATTCAGAAAGCCATTCAATCAATAGCGAAGCGTACTGCTTCGCTATTTTTTTACTATTTTCAGGAATTCTTCCACAAGTGAAGTGGTTACCCCCCAGACTTTTTCTCCATCATAATCTGAGAATGAAGTTATGGCTTGGCCCATTTTATTTTGTCCATAATAGGTTTCCGTGTATGAATTTTCAGGAGTTAACAACCATTTTAAAGGAATGTAAATAATCCGCTCTACCTCAATTTTGTTAATATTAATATCTTTAAGGCTATGGATGAAACCAACAAAAGGATATATAAAGAATCCGGTTGTGGTATTTCTGGCTTTTAATTCACCTAGAATTTCAATATCAGTTTTTTTACTCCAATTTCCTCTTCAGTTTCTCGCAATGCAGCAGCTTGTGGATTTAAGTCTTTTTTTTCAATACTACCACCCGGAAATGAAATCTGATTCTGATGATTATTTACAGAATTTGTTCTCTTTGTAAAAAGGATAACGAGTTCATTATCCTGGATTGTGACAGGTAACAAAACAGCTGCTTTAGTGAGATCCTGGCTGGTTGGAATCGTTAATAAATCCCAACCAATATTATTTAGTTTCAAGTTAGTGGATTCTATGAATAGTTTTATTTTATGATTCATGATTTCAACCGTTGTGGTTAACAATACCAAAATATCCAAACATTTAAGTGTTTAAAAAACCAGTTTACTTTCGTGGATTCACAAAACCTCTGTAATTAGCACAATATGTGATTGGAATTTTGTTGGAATTAATTGTAACTGCCACACGCATAACTTCTTTCATAAAAACAAGGACCGGGAGGGATTCTTCTCAATCATAATGCTTGTTTTATTGTGATTGGCTAATCGGGCGGGCAAATATTAAATATCCTGTGTGAGCTACCATTCTGTCAGTAGGCCTAAGTTTAGTTTCTTCCGCTTGATAATGGCGCAGCATTATCTCAGATACTTCAATAAAGGCAAATTTCTTTCTCCGTAATTCAATTAACAATTTAATAATTTGATTAGTTGTCGGAAGAATGGTTCCAAAGAACCCACCAGGAACTAGAGCTTTTTTTACTTGGTCTAAATAATCATATGGGTTGGGAACATCCAGAAAAACTGCGTCAATATTTTCTTGATCAAAACCATCTTCAATATTTTTTTGGATGAAAGTAACTCTTTCCTCAATTCCAAGCCTCCCAAGGTTCTTTTTAGCTAGAATCTGCATTTCTGGTCTCACTTCATAGCTATACAAATGACCCTCGTTGCCAATTACTGCCGCAATAATTTGCGTTAAACTTCCAGACCCGGTTCCTGCTTCAATCACCTTTGTTCCATTGATGATACTTAGCTTTAATAGCGTATACCCGATGTCTTTAGCATACATAATTTGCGTGTTACGCTTAGTGGTCTTTATCAGTTCTTCGATTCCGGGTTGAAATAAGTAGAATGGACTTTCCTTATGGCTAAAGATTTTGCTTCCCCATTTCTTGCCAATAATATCATCATGCTTCACAATACCTCGGTGTGTTTCAAATACATCGCCCTTAATGAGAGTGATAATAAAATATTTTTGCTTAGATCCAATTAATAAGGCAAGGTCTCCCTCTTGAGCCTTTTCGCGACATGTAATCCAGTTCATTTTTTCCCTTTATTTATTTGATGGTTTTTGATTCTCACCAGATATCCAATAACCTATCAATCCGAGCAAGATACTTAACAAGATGGCAAATCCTAAATTAATCTGTCCATAGTTAAATATAATTAAGCCGTATCGTAATCCTAAATTGTTTCCAAGCCAAAAACCAATCCAAGAACTGATAATCGACAGCAGCAATCGAAACGGTTTCCCACCTAAAATTAAATGGATTAGTGAACCAATTAATCCCGCAATAAGGCTGCCAAAAACAAAAACGGGGAATGTTAAAGGTGTCATATTATTGCTCTTTACCAGAAATTATTCCCCCGCCCAATACCTCATCTCCTGAATAAAATACTGCGTATTGGCCTGGCGTGATATCGCGCAATTTTCGAGATAGATTAACCTTGATTGTGCTTTCGCTTGCTATTTCAATGCTGCATCTAATATAAGGAGACCTATATCTGATTTTAACATCACATGTAAATGGAATTTCAGGCTGTTTGTATATCCAATTCAAATTATTAACGACCATTTGGTCTCTCCCTAATTCGTCTATATGCCCAACAATGAGCCGATTTTGGATAAAATCTTTCTTAATCACGTAATATGGTTTCTCAGCAGACACCCTAATATCTTTTCTCTGTCCAATTGTGTAATAAACCAGTCCCTTGTGCTGGCCTATTATATTTTCTGAATTATCAATAATATCACCAGGTTGGATTGAATTAGGAATTGATTCACTTATGAACTTCTTATAATATTTAGTATCTACAAAACAAAGATCCTGGCTTTCAGAAAATTCAATTATTTTTAATCCCAAAGTTTTACCTAACTCTATATTATCCTTTTTATACGTCTCCCCTAAGGGGAAAATTGTTCTGGATAATAATTCCTGATTTAAGTTACATAACATATAAGATTGGTCTTTTTCTGGATCAACACCCTTGATTAATTTATAATTCCCGTCATGGTTAGATTCAACACGAGCATAATGTCCAGTGGATATATTAATAATATTCTCTTTTTCTGCGAAATCTTTTAATAACTTGAATTTCACAAATGGATTGCATCTCACGCATGGATTAGGCGTTTGCCCTTTTGACAATTCTGATAAATAATTATCCACGATTGTCTTTTTAAAATAACTTTCTTCTTTTATTGTTTCAATTCTAAGACCTATTTTTTCTCTGATGTCATCAATGAGGGCATTTTTAGGTTTTGCTGAACTTGAAAGATTGGTTCCCCATGTCCAAAATTGAAAATGAACACCCACAACCTCGTAACCCATCTCTTGTAATAGATAAGCAGATATCGCACTGTCAACCCCTCCGCTTATAGCTAAAGCTACTTTTCTCTTCATCATTACTTTCGGTTTAACACCAAGTTGTTATAATAATAAAAATTATAATGGCATTGGAGAAGAGATGATACCTCAAATTAAGTTTGGGACAGATGGATGGCGAAGCAATATCGCAGGTGATTATACTTTCGAGAGCGTAAAAAGATGTACTCAGGGTTTTTCGCAATATTTGAACACTCTTGATAGTGATAATAACAAAGTAATTGTCGGATATGATAAACGTTTTCTCTCAGAGCATTTCGCGAGATCCGCTGCGGAAGTCCTCGCGGGAAATGGTTTTCATGTATTCCTAACAGAAGATGCTACCCCCACCCCAGTAATTTCATTTGCAGTGGTAAACAAAAAAGCCATAGGTGCAGTAAATATAACCGCGTCCCACAATCCTGCCACTGATAATGGGGTTAAAGTACGTGATGAAAATGGTGGAGCAATCGCTCCTGAAGGTTTGAAATCTATTGAGAGTCTCATTCCATCAGAAATAACTAAAGTAAAAACTATTCCTTACAATGATGCCTTAAATCAAGGATTAATTAAGGTTTTTGATCCAGCTCCAGACTATATTACTCATATTGAGAAATTAATTGATCTCGACCCGATCAGGCAAGCTGGTTTGAAAATTCTTGTAGATTCTATGTGGGGAAATGGTGCTGGTTGGTTTCCCCGTCTTCTCGGTGGTGGAAAAACAGTCGTTGAAGAAATTCACAATGTAAGAAACCCTATTTTCCCTGAAATGGGAAGACCAGAACCAATTCCACCAAACGTGGATGTTGGTCTGCATGAAGTGGTCAAACGAAATTTTGATGTGTTATTAATAAATGATGGTGACGCTGACCGTTTTGGGTTAGGTGATGAAAATGGTACTTTTATTAACCAGCTCCAAGTTTTTGGCTTATTAGCTTATTATTTATTAGAAGTTCGCAACTTCCGTGGGCCAATTGTTAAAACCCTTTCTACTACATCTATGTTAAAAATATTAGGAAAGATTTATTCGGTTCCTGTTTTCGAAACAGGCGTTGGTTTTAAATACGTAGCGCCAAAAATGGTTGAGACAGATGCTCTCATTGGTGGTGAAGAATCGGGAGGCTTTGCTTTTCGCGGTAATGTCCCTGAACGAGACGGGATTCTCGCCGGTTTATATATTTTAGACTTAATGGTTAAGCTTGACAAGAAACCTTCGGAGTTGATAGATTTGCTTTTCAGTACGGTTGGTCCTCATTACTACGACCGAATCGATCAAAAATTCTCAGGAGACCGACAGAGTAAAATTGACATGATCACAAATTCAAAACCTACCAACATTGCCGGCCTTAAGGTTACCGAGTTTTCAGATACCGATGGATTTAAGTTCTCCTTTGAAGATGGGGGATGGTTATTGATCAGGTTTTCTGGTACTGAAGCATTAATCCGGGTTTATTGTGAGACAACTCATAAAGACAAGGTACAAGCAATCCTCGATGCGGGTTTAAAAATAGCTGGGTTAAACAAAACGATTGATTGACACTCACTGTCATCTTTATTTGGATCAATTCGATAATGACCGCGACAACGTTATTCTTGGCGCAGTAAAAGATGGTGTGCAGCGTTTTCTCGTTCCAGGTATTGATGTTGCCACAAGTAAAAAATCAATCGATCTTTCAAATAAATATTCTAAATACATGTTTTCAGCAGTTGGTATCCACCCAAATTATTCCGAGGATTCAACTCCTAACTTAATCCTGGATTTGCTCAACTCTCAACGAGACAAAATCTTTGCCATTGGCGAAATAGGATTAGACTTTTACCGCGACTACTCGTCCCCTGATAGTCAGATTGAAATATTCAATAGAATGCTCGAGTTTGCAATAACATTCAATCTGCCCATTTGCATACATAACCGCAAAGCAGATATTTTTCTTCTAGAAATCCTTAATAAATGGTACAAGAAACCTACATTGTCATCAAATTCAAAACACAAGGGTGTTTTTCATGCTTTTGATGGATCTGAAAGTGTAGCCGAATGGGGAACAGCTCACGGTTTCTATTTTGGTATAGGTGGAACAATTACATATAACAAATCCGTTAATATGCGCAACGTTGTTAAAATGATTGGACTAAATAATTTGATATTGGAAACAGATGCTCCTTATTTATCACCCGTCCCATTTCGCGGGAAAAGAAATACCCCACAAAATTTAATCTATATTGCGCGCACACTTGCTGATTTGTTCAGATGCAATGTTCAGGAAGTGATTAATAAAACCGATGAAAATGCAAATCTTTTATTTCAATTTAATAAATAAATGCCATAACTATGGCATTTATTCAGTGCGCTGGGGGGGATTTGAACCCCCACGCCTTGCGGCACATGGCCCTCAACCATGACTGTCTACCATTTCCAGCACCAGCGCAAAGATTAAGCAATTATAATCGTCAAAAGAAGAAAGTCAAGCAATAACATAATAATAGGTTAAAGGTGTAACAATGACAATCATTTTAGATGCTATGGGAAGCGATAATTATCCAGTACCTGAGATTTTAGGTGCAATAGAAGCAGCCAAAATTATTTCTGAGGAAATAATTTTAGTTGGTGACAAACAACTAATTGAACAGAAAATGAAAGAGTTATCTGTAAATGTAGATGCATTTTCTATTGTTCACGCTCCTGAAATTGTTGAGATGTGGGAAAAACCGGTCGAATCTGCGAAGAAAAAACCAAATAATTCAATGGCCATTGGTATTCGATTGGTTAAAGATAAAAAAGGGAGTTCTTTTGTCACCGCTGGCAATACCGGTGGTGCAATGTTCAATGGGTTAAGGGTTTTAGGAAGAATGAAGGGGGTTCAACGTCCAGCATTATCTGCAATTTTCCCTACAAGATTAGGAAAATGCATAGTTTTAGATATTGGAGCAAACGCTGATTGCCGCCCAGACTTTTTGCATCAATTTGCAATAATGGGAAGTATTTATTCGGAAATCATCAATCACGTTAATAATCCCAGAGTTGGTTTGATATCCAATGGTGAGGAAGCTGGGAAAGGCAATCAATTAACAAAAGAGACCTATAAATTGCTTGAAAATAGCAGCGTGAATTTTATAGGCAACATTGAACCAAAAGAATTGTTCGCCGGCGAGGTAGACGTTGCAGTTACTGATGGATTTACTGGTAATGTTTTTGTGAAAGGCAGCGAAGCTATTGCAAAATTCATAATCGATGCACTAAAAGAATCTCTAATGGTTTCATTCAGGAGCAAATTAGGCGCATTATTAGCTAAACCTGCTTTCAATAGTATTAAATCATTGATTGACCCCAGCGGAATTGGTGCCGCTCCTCTACTCGGTTTAGATGGGTTAGTTTTAGTTGGGCATGGACGATCAGACTCGCGTGCAATAACCAGCTCGTTATTATTGGCTCACAATACAACTAATTCAAATTTAATTACAAAAATGCGTGAAGGAATAGCGTCAAAAAATTAAAGGAGCACGATGAAACTTTCTTTAAACAAAAAACTTATAGAACGAAATAAAAAGATTGCACAAACAACACTTTATGTCTCTTTAGGACTGCTTATAATTGGATTTATTTGGACATTACGCAATACGGAGCCTTCCAAATCCTTGATTGGTTATCTAATTCTTATCCCTGCTTTTTTGCTTGTGCAAGTAAGCATATACATGGCGAATCGATGGGGAAAGTCTCCACGCCCTGATGAGGTCGTAGTTTCTGCTTTAAAGGGATTAGACAACCAGTACACTCTTTATAATTACACAACGGGTGTCCCACACTTGTTAGTAGGCCCGATTGGTGTATGGATCATTAATCCCTATAACCATGAAGGAGAAATTTCTTATAACCTTGAAAAAAAACGATATCAACAAAAAGGCGGCTCAAATATTATCGCGAAGTATTTTGCTCAAGAAGGACTTCCAAACATTGCCAAAGATGTAATATCTTTAAAAAAAGACCATAAAAAATATTTTGATAAATACTCTATACTCGTTGACGAGGAACCGATAATAGTTAATCTTTTTTATTCAGATAATGTAATTTTAGTCAAAAATGATGCGCCTGAAATTAATTTAAAACCTAATAAATTAAAAGTTTTCATCCGGAAATTTGCAAAAGAGGCAAAGATTCCGATAAAAAAGGTTGACGAGCTTCGAAACAAATTACCAAAATCAGAATAAAAAAAACATAGATTACTCCAACTGAGCAGCGGCTTTTAATGTCCTAGCTTCCTGGTCGGATAAGTATCGCCATTCACCAAGTTTCAATTTACCCAGTTCTATTGTGGCTATTCTTGTCCTGACAATTCTCTTAACAGGCGCGCCTAACAACTTTCCTGCCTCCCTGATTTGCCTTTTTTTTCCTTCCTTCATTATTATTTTAATCCAAGTGTCATGTTTGTTTTGCTTAATAATAGATACTTCAGCGGGAAGAGTTTGATACCCATTGCTTAGGACCACACCCTTGCGCCATGCATTCAGTTGTTTTTGTTCTATTTAATTATTTACAAATACTTTGTATTCTTTCTCATGTTCATAGCGAGGATGAGTTAATTTATTTGCCAATTCCCCATCATTAGAAAGCAATAATAATCCTTCACTTAAATAATCTAATCGGCCTATGATAAATAAGTAATGGTTTAATTTAACAAGGTCAATAACAGTTTTCCGGTCATCTTGTTTTTTTATTTCCGAGAGAACTCTTCTAGGTTTGTGCAAGGCAATATAGATTTTTCTAACAGCAGTTTTGCTAATTGGGTTATCATCAAACTCAATTAAGTCTTCTTCAATATCCCCGCGATCACCCAGTTTTGCAACTTTTCCATTTATCTTCACACGGTTATCAGCAATCAACTTCTCGCATGCTCTGCGAGACCCATATCCTTGTTTTGATAATATTTTCTGGAGGCGTTCTTTTTCCAATCTAATCTTTTAGAATCCTTGTCTCTTCACGAGAAGTTTCCGTTAGTATATCAAAAGGAGGAAGTTGTTTAATTGATGTCAAACCAAAATGATTCAAGAATTCAGTAGTTGTTCCATATAGTATTGGTCGACCTACGCCTTCTGCCCTGCCAATTTCTTCTATCAAACCCTTGCTTAATAGATTTCTTACGACCCCATCACTATTAACGCCCCTTATTTCTTCAATCATAGGCCTAGTGACAGGCTGTTTATAAGCGATAATGGCCATTGTTTCCAAAGACGCTTGGCTGAGAGTGGTGGTTGTCTCGATCCCTAAAAAATCTTCAATTATTATTGACAACTCGGGGGATGTGACTAGCTGAACGCTTTTTCCCTTCCATTGTAGTCGTAAGCCTCTTGTTCTTAGATAGTGATCATCCAGCTCATTTAAAGCTATCCCAATGGTTTTTACCGATTCGTTGAGAGATGCCGCCAGTTGAGAAAATGACATCGGCATTACAGCAGCGAATAACAAAACCTCAATCATTGCAGGGAGAGTATATTTATTTTTTATTTTTGATAAATCCTTCATGCTATAATTTACTATTATTTAATTTCAGTGATTATACTCTATCGAAAGTTCTAATTTTATGCGTATTCTTATTACAGGAGCGGCTGGTTTTCTTGGTTCTCATCTTTGTGACCGTCTGATAAATATGGGCCATGAAATTATTGGAATGGATAATTTCATTACAGGAAACAAGGAAAACTTAGCACACCTTGCAGGAAACCCCTTATTTACTTTTATTAGACATGACGTCGCCAACTTCATTTTTGTACCGGGAAAAGTTGATGCTGTTATGCATTTTGCTTCTCCTGCAAGCCCAAACCCTAACTCACCGTATGGTTTCCCTAATTTACCAATTCAAACCATGAAAGCTGGAGCTTTAGGCACCCACAACACTTTAGGCTTGGCTAGAAATAATAATGCCAGATATATACTCGCTTCCACAAGTGAGATCTATGGCGATCCTCAAGAACACCCACAAAGTGAAAATTATTGGGGGCATGTGGACCCGATTGGTCAGAGATCAGTTTATGATGAGGCAAAGCGTTTTGCCGAGGCATTAACAATGGCCTATCACCGATATCACAAAATAAATACTGGTATCGTGAGAATATTTAATACATATGGACCACGTATGTGGCTTGATGATGGAAGAGTAATTCCTAATTTTGTTCAACAAGCCCTTCGTAAAGAAAGTCTAACAATATATGGTGACGGATCTCAAACTCGGAGTTTTTGCTATGTTGACGACCTCGTTGAAGGTATTATTAAATTACTTTTTTCTGACGAACATCAGCCATTTAATATTGGCAATCCAAACGAAATAACTATTCTCGAACTTGCCGAAATTATCAATAGAAAGTTATTGAATCAAGCAAAATTATCGTTTCTCAAGGGCAAAGTTGCTGGTAATGACCCAGCCCGTCGTAAACCTGATATTTCGCGCGTAAAAAATGTTTTGAATTGGAAACCAAATATTTCACTCGACAAGGGATTAGATAAGACAATACCTTATTTCAAAGAGAAACTAAATCTGTAGGTTCTATGCCGATTAATAATCTTGAAAAAAGGCGGTTTATAAAATTTGCTTTAGTTGGTGTTAGTGGCACATTAATTGATTTTGGGATTTTTAACCTTCTTTTATTTTTTAAATTTAGTTCCAATTTCGCCTACACTATTTCATTTATAGTTGCAGTCTTAAATAATTTTTACTGGAACCGCAATTGGACTTATCCCGAATCAAAAATTCATCCCATCAAAACTCAACTCATAAAATTTTCAAGTGTTAGTGTTGCAGGGTTCTTAATCAGAACCAACCTATATAAAATTATCGAACAACCAAGCATAAAATTTGCTGAGGGAATATTAAATAAAGGTTTTCTCTTTTCTGCTGAAGTAGTTGGAAAGAATATTTCTTTGGCGTTTGTAATTGTCGTTGTTTTATGTTGGAATTATTTTGCAAATCGTTTATTAACATATAACGATATTTAAAAAAGGAATCTCTCATGAATATTACCCATCGTCAGAGAATTGAAACCCTTTTATCTGGAAGTGAAGTTGATCACCTCCCCGTTGGCTTTTGGCGGCATTTTCCAATGGATGACCAGGACGCCAATCGACTTGCAGCAGCTACTATACATTTCCAAGACACCTTTGGTATGGATATTATAAAAGTCTCACCTTCTTCATCATTCTGCATAAAAGATTGGGGTGTACGAGATGAGTGGATTGGTAATACTGAAGGAACCCGAGATTATTTACCATCTCATAGATTATGCACATCAGCCATTCGCGATTTACCAATCCTTGACCCCACAACAGGTTTTTTAGGTAATCAATTAATAACCCTGTCAATTTTATCTGATTATTACTACCCCCAAACTCCCATAATTCAAACAATATTCAGCCCACTCGCACAATTAAAAAATCTATTAGGCAAGAATCACTTGATTAACGCTATCAGAAATAACCCAGAATCAGTTATGAATGGATTAGAAAACATCACTGAATCAATTATTCTTTTTCTTGGTGAATGTGCAAAATTGAACATTGATGGAATTTTCTTTGCTGTACAACAGGCATCGTCAGATTTTCTTTCAAAAGAAGAATTTTTAAAGTTTGGTAAATCATTTGACGAAAGGCTTTTCCCAAACCTCGAAGATTTCTGGATTAATGTTCTCCACATTCATGGAAAGAATATTTATTTTGATCCAGTCTCAGAGTATCCATTTAATATTCTAAATTGGCATGATAGAGATACCATCCCTGACTTAAAAACTGCAGCAAAATTAACACAAAAAGTATTTTGCGGTGGACTTAATCGAATAAACACCATGGTGCGCGGTAATGAAGACAATATTAAACGTGAAATTGATGATGCAGTTATACAAACGGGGATGCATAACTTTATTTTAGGAACAGGTTGTGTTCTTCCGATAATTACTCCCTATGGAAATATAAAATATGCTGTTGATTACGCTAGATCAATATAGATGAAAAAACGGACAGCTCCAAGAATAATTGCAGGAACACTTAAAGGACTTCGCCTTAAATCAATACCCGGAAAAGAAACTCGCCCGATAACAGACCGAGTAAAAGAAAATCTTTTCAATATTATCGGAAATGATATCCTCGAAAGTTCCTTTTTAGACGCATTTTCGGGAACTGGTTCTGTTGGGATTGAAGCCCACAGCCGTGGAGCAGAATTCGTTCAATTTATCGAAAAAAACAAAGTTCCTTTTTCAGTGCTTGATAATAATCTTGAGTGTATTAAAGACAATAATTCTTATAGCATAATCAATGCTGACGCATTTATATTTATGAAGACTTTATCATCAAGAAGTTTTGATTATATTTTTATTGCTCCCCCACAATACCACCAAATGTGGCAAATTGGTTTAAAAATCATTGATGAAAACAAGGACTTATTAAACAGTGACGGCTGGATAATTGTCCAAATCGATCCTTTAGAATATGAATCTTTACAATTTGAAAACTTTAGTGAATTTGACCAACGAAAATACGGTAATACATTACTCGTATTTTATATTATGATCACTAAATAACTATGCGCAGTTTACCCTGTTTATCATAGAGATACTTTCCGAAGGTTGGCGGAGAACCTTCTTGATAGGCATCTGACAATTCCAAGAGGAACGGAATATCTTTAACAATATTATTTCCATCATTGATCAAGCTTCTTTTCATCCATAAAAGACCACCTTCATCAGATTCCTTCAATCTTCCACCCGGATATTTTGCTTTAAAAACAAACAGTAGAATACCCGGATTTGTGCCAATATCAATGAAAATAATTGCTACAAGGTTTAATTTATTTATTATCAAACCCGATTCTTCATAAATTTCACGTTTCGCAGCCTCATAGGGTTCTTCCCCCTTTTCGATATGGCCGCCTATCCCATTGAGTTTAGAAAACCCAAACGAATCATTTTTGTTTTTATGAATGAGTAATATTTCGTTATTTCTTTCAATAAAAATTAGGGTTCGCGGAACTAATTTATATTTTGATTGAATAACACTAGTGTTATATTTCATAAACAAATCCTAAGTACAATTTATTGCATTATGAAATGAAACAGTGAATAAATTTCATTTATTAATATTTTCTGTCAACTATATAAATAATTTATTAAGTAAGAAATACAGGGTGTCCCAAGAAATCTTTTACTTTTGGCAAATAATTCTCTTTATCATAATATGCTTCAACATCTGCGAATTTTTTACAAGAAATTACCCTATTCAGCGGAACAGTAGCATATTTCCCATCTTTAATAGCTGTAAGCATCCCATATTCGTTTTTCTTTACTAAATTCAAAGCTATGTGCCCATAAGCCATTCCAATCAATCTGTCCGTTGTATCTGCAGGCCCAGATCGGATAACATACCCTAATTTTTGGTACATCGTGTTATATTTTGTGATTCGTGTAATTTCAGACGCTATCATTTCTCCGATACCACCTAATTTCCGATGTCCAAACGCATCCGCTTCTCCCTTTTGAATAATTTCCCCTCCTGCAAAAGTAGCTCCTTCTGAGACTGTCATGATTGAATAATTAGAAGGATTTCGGTTTTTATCTTCAACAAGGAAACTTGACAGTTTATTTATATCGAAAGGAACTTCAGATATCACCGCTCGGTCCACGTGAGACAACATCGCAGAAATTAGACTCGTTTCTCCCGAATTTCTGCCAAATAGTTCAACAACACCTATCCTCTCATGAGAACCTACACTGGTTCTCATGTCCGTGATTAATTTTATGCTGCGGGTTACAGCTGTTGAGAATCCAATACAATAATCCGTCCCATAAACATCATTATCCATGGTTTTTGGGATACCGATAACTGAGAATCCTTCTTTGTGAAGACGCGCAGAAAATGAAAGAGTATCATCTCCGCCAATTGAAATCAGGGAATCAATCCCGATTTCAGAAAGAACTTTTAATACATAATCCGTATAGTCAATTGTGCCAATATCATCAATCTTTTTCCCGTAAGCAGAATTTACAAGAAAGTCTGGAATTTTTCTTTTTTGTACTCTCTGCGGGTTTGTTCTAGACGTATGCAGAAATGTGCCACCAGTCCGGTCAACTTTACGAACTGTCTCATAATCAAGTTCCTTTATGTAGTGATCATGTGTTGAAGGTTCACCAAAATCATAGTGAAGCAACCCGCGCCATCCTCTTCGTATTCCATATACTTTGTAACCTTCCTCTAAAGCACCCAATACGACAGCTTTAATTGCTAAGTTTAAACCGGGTACATCCCCCCCGCCAGTAAGAAT
>CBDAFG010000084.1:0-2968 GCA_965195205.1 uncultured Pelolinea sp.
GCCTGCTTGCGCTCGGTGATATCTCTAACAATGGTAGTTAGACTAACAGCCTCATCATTTTCCTTGTGAAAAGTAACAGTAATTTCTGCTGGGAAGGTTTCGCCGTTTTTTCTTTTCATTAATTGATCGGCGTGTAATACATCCTTTCCCGCTGCCATGGCGTCTTTTAGTTTATTGCCAAAATCCAAAAACTCATCCTTGTCCGAGTAAAGAAAATCCGGGGATTTGCCAATACACTCACTGGGTTCGTAGCCAGTAAGTCTAAAGGAATCATTAGCCCACTCAATCACCCTCTCCGGCATTTTTACTGAAAAAACAGCATCCCACATAGAATTGGTTAATTTTTCAAGATAGTCTCTGCTCGCCCGCAGCGCCTCTTCTGCCTGCTTGCGCTCGGTGATGTTTCTGATGAAGGACAATGTTGCTTTCTCGCCCCCGTAGGTTATTGTCGTATTACTTACCTCTACCGGAACCGATATTCCATCCTTTCTTATGATTTCTATCTCATATACGGAAGGGGTCTCTTTTCCTGCGAGTCGGGCATGGTACCTATCCATTACCAATTTGCGATATTCAGGAGAGAGAAGGGACTCGAACTCCTTATCTATCAATTCCTCCAAATTGTAACCGGTTAGATTAAGGACTGCCTGGTTAAAGAATTTAATGATACCTTTTTGTACAACAATAATGCCATCCTTGGAGTTCTCCACCACAGAAGAATATTTTTCCTCAGATTCCCGCAGTGCCTCCTCTGCCCGTTTGCGCTCGGTGATGTCCTGAACATGAACAACAAATCCCTTATTACCAAGATCAGATATCTTATAAGGGGTAATTTGAACATGTAAAAAGCATTTTCCCGACCTTGTTGTTTTGTATAACTTTAATTTCTTGACAACTTCAAAATCGAACTCTGATTGGTAATCAACCAGTTCTCCATTTCTTAGTTTATTTTTTGCTTCTGCAGAGACATTCGGGTCTTCAAAAAGTTTGAACCCTTTTATTTCATCAACGTTCCTAACACCAAAAATATTCAAACATTTCTGATTGACACTAATCAAATTTCCTTTCGAGTCGTATAATTCAGTGCCAACCGGCGCCTGTGAAAAAATGCCTTTAAATATGGCTTCGCTTTCCGCCAGCGCCTCTTCCACCTGCTTGCGCTCGGTAATATCTCTTATCATAGCCCACATGCCTGCCGGTTTTCCCTGTTCATTGTTAATCATCCATATTCTAATTGATATCGGAAATATTGTCCTATCCTTTTTAGTGAGTTCTAACTCCTGTTCGTCAGAATACCCCCTTATCCTTATCTTCTCCAGATTATTAATAATACCGTTTTGCCATTTCTTAGGAAGTAGTTTTTTATAAGTCAATCTCCTTACTTCATCTATCCTGTAACCAAGCATGTCTAAAAAAGCCTGATTTCCATTAAGAAAATTACCTTCCATATTAGTAAAGGCAATTCCATCCTTGCTTGACTCAAACAAGGAGTAGTATTTTTCTTCTGCCTTTTTACGCTCCTCTTCCGATTCAATACTATATAAGGCGAAGGCAATATCATCGGCAACTTCTTTAAACAGGTCCTGTTCTTCTTTATCTTTAATAAAATGAACAGGAGTAGAGACGGACATAAAGCCATAGACTTTTCCCTGATTTTCCAGACGAATAACCATTACACCACGGCCGACATATTGAGAAGACAGGGGACAATCAGTACATAACGATACCGAATCTTTGATGCGAACAATATCTTTTTGTGTTAATGCCTGCTGGCAGCAGGAAGTTAAATGCCCTTTTTTGAGTTGTTTGGCTAAAGTCAGGAAAGCCTTCTCCAGGCCGGCTTCAGCATAGCTTTCCGGCTTTCCCTCTTTATCTAAAAGGATTATCCAGGAACAATAATAACCACGGGATTGGATAAGGGCATGGCAAATAGACTTGATTAGTTTTTCACGGTCGGTTTCTTTGATAATGATCTGGTTGACATTGCTAATGGTACGAAGGACAAGATTAAGATGTTTAATTCTTTCTTCTGCCTGCTTTCGCTCGGTGATATCCTGAAATACACAGTATGTCTGTCGGAAACTACCATTGGGATAGTAGCCAATACACCCTTCAAAGGAAATGTCCAAAAAATGTCCATCTTTGTGACGTATTTTAAATTGCACTTTGTGCACATATCCGCGCCGTTTAAATTCAGGAAAGTTTTTCTCAAAATGTGCTTTATAATCAGGATGCAGGAAATCCCCAAACCATTTACCAATGATCTCTTCCCTGTTATAGCCAAGAGTTCTTAGCCACGCTGGATTCACATCAATAAAACTACCATTCTCATTTAGGGATTGATAAGATAAGGGCGCGTTATCGTAAAGTGCTCTGTATTTCTCTTGGTTTTCTTTGAGCGCCTCCTCCGCCTGCTTGTGCTCGGTGATATCCGTCATAATATGTACAGCTTTAATCAAGTTATTAGAAGCATCGAAGATTGGGTCAACGACAACATTAAACCATTTATCGCCAATAGGAAGTAACATTGATTCTCTTTGAAGGCTTTTTTTCATTTTCACATAGGGACAGCCGTCAATCGGCTTGTTGGTTCCATGGTTAATTTCCCAACAATGTTTACCTAAAATCTCAGTTTCGGTTTTCCCGATCAAATTTAGGTAGCTCTGATTGCATTGAAGCACAATTCCATTATTATCCATAAGAGTTACAGCATCGTTCATGGCATCAAAAGTGGTTTGCCATTTCGCTGCCGCACTTTTTATTTCCTCCTCTGCCTGTTTACGCTCGGTGATATTATTTACTGCACTTTTTTCTCGTTTCTTCCGTAATGTTTTTAAATCCTTTATTGGTTCTACTTTTGTCTTATCCTCGTCTTTCATTCTATTTACCTCCTGTTAATCTTATAAGATAAACAAGTACATAAATAGTTTTGCTATTGTTTAAATCTTATAAATTATTTAACATTCTC
>CBDAFG010000085.1:0-10421 GCA_965195205.1 uncultured Pelolinea sp.
GAACAAGCCTGTTTGGTTTACTGAAAAAACCCCGACAGTTATTGCGGCACTGCATATGCCGCCGTCACCCGCTTTCAACCAACCCACTTCGATGCCGATGGATGAGGTCATCGATTTTGCACTGCGAAATGTTGAAAAAGCTGTGCGTGCAGGAGTGCCCACGGTTTATATTCAAGACTTAGGGGATCTACCCTCCGCACCTCAAATCCAACCTCATTCAGTAGCGTTTCTCTCTGCTGTAGGAGCCGTGATTCGGAAAGAATTCCCTGAGTTAACTTTGGGTGTTTGTATGATGAGCAACGGGGCGCGTGGGCCATTGGCTGTCGCACAGGCAATCGGCGCCCAATTTGTGCGCATTAAGGTATACACAGGCGTTATGGTTAAAGTTGAGGGTTTCCTCGAGGGGTGTGCCTATGAAGCGATAACCTATCGAACTCAGATTGGAGCTGAAGATATCGCTATTTTGGCAGACGTATATGATCACACAGGAAAGCCGCTGGGTGAACTGCCATTAGTAGAGGCAGCCCATTTTGCAGCTGTACACAGCCGGGCGGATGGATTGATCCTGACGGGATTCTCTTTCGATGAATCATTGGAAATGTTAAAAGAGGTAAAAAAGGCAAACTTTAACGTTCCTATGCTGTTAGGCGGCGGTGCAAAACCGGAAAATATCAAAGAAGCATTACAGATTTGTGATGGCGCAATTGTCAGTAGTTCTTTTAAACCTATTAGTGGATGGACAAAGGAATCTATGCTGGCAGAATGGGATTATGATCTCATGGCGAAGTTTATGCAGGTGGTTAACGAAAAAAGATAATATTTGAAGAATATTCGCATCCTCATTGAAATCCATTTGAATCATCGAGGGTCAATGGGTGATAAAAATATTGGCAGTCCGTAGTTTTTTATTACGGACTGCCATAGAAGGGCTTGTAGATTATGTTTATTTCAGTTGGTTCTGTGATCATTGATGACATAGTCCTGCCGGATGGAACTACGCATATGGGCTGTCTTGGTGGTGGGGGAACACATGCCGTAATGGGTATGCGGGTGTGGAGTGAGCGGGTGGGGCTGGTGGCGAATATAGGTTATGATTTCCCTCCAAGTTTAATGGATAAACTTAAAAAAGCATTCGATGTTCGGGGACTAATTAAGCTTGATGCTAAAACAATTCGTGCCTGGCAGTTGTTTGAAACAGATGGCACACGCAGAGAGATTATGCGCTCTGATTTAGATGATTTATCACAACTAGAAGCAAATAGCAGTGATTTTCCAGATGTGTTTGACGAATTGCAGGGAGTACATTTGCATACTGAAAGTAACCAGGTTGCTTTATGGGAACCATTTCTTCGCCAGCGTGGAAACCCCTTTATTTTATGGGAACCGTGGCAGAGAGATTGTGTGCCGGAAAATCGTGATAAGTTGATAGATATTCTCCCATTGGTCGATTGTGTATCACCGAATTTGGAGGAAGCACGATTGCTGATGGGATTGGAGAATACAGAAGATATTCTAAAAAAGTATTTAGAATACGGTGCCAAACGAGTAGTAATCCGTAAAGGAGCAGGTGGGAGTACATACGCTGATTCACAGGGCAACTTCATTCGCGTTCCGATAGCTAACGTTGAGGAAGTTGTAGATCAGACTGGCGCAGGAAATGCATATTGCGGCGGTTTGATGGTCGGGTTTGTCCAAACAAATGACCCACGGGAAGCGTTATGCCGTGCTGCGGTATCAGCTTCATTTCCTCTAGAACAGTTTGGCGCTTTGTTCTCATTAGAGAATATTAAACAGCGAGCTGAAAGCAGGTATCGGCCTTGTATGGCGGCAATGCTGGATATGAACTGCGATCTTCAATAACAAATAACCCGGGAATCATATATAAGATTATGTGTTAATAATCAATACAAAGGGGGTAAGTATGAATTGGCATCTGTTCTCTGTTTGCTTTCAATTTGAAGTGCAGGAAGAGATAACCAGGAATTGCTAATATGCGTGTGATTGCACAGTTGTATCAAGGAAAGATGGGATTGTTGGTGTTTGTGACCAGCCCAGAATTATTCTGTGCATAAAGTAATGAATATCAAAAAAACCCATCCTTAATTACACCTGGGTAAGGATCACAAATCCACTCATCATGGTTTGTAGCTGGGACAACATCCATGTGCCCATCAAATAAAATGATTGGACCAGAGTGTTTACCGATTCGAATTCCGATCACATTTCCGAAAGAATCAACTCGTACAGAATCGTACTCGAGCGCTTGCATTTTCTGCTCGACCAATACCGCAACACCCTCCTTATGCCAGGAGGGACTATTCACACTGATGATTTCTTGAGAAAAAGATATAGTTTCTTTCTGGATAGATTTATCTAACACGTATGCATCTCTAGGTTAGAATGTTGATGTAATTAATTACTTACTTTTGTAAATCCGCCAATTGATGCACTACCTTCTTTGAACTCTGGTAAAGGTCTTTAAAGAGGGAATACATTATGTCATATGTTTTTTTCTTTTTCGGGTCGGGTGTGATCTTCTTTTTAATTGATACCCAATCCCGCTTAACAGCATCCAACCCATCCACAGCTCCGACTGCCAGCCCGGCTAAAAAGGCATCTCCGTAGGATGCGCCCATAGTTTTTTCGGGGATGACCTGTGGAAAGCCGGATACATCACTAACAATTTGAAGCCAGAGCTGATTGGCTGTGCCGCCGCCAACTGCGGTGGCATACGCTACCTGTGCGCCTGTTTCCCCCATAGCTTCGAGATTCATACGGATGGCGTATGCAGTGCCTTCTAGCACCGCGCGGTATAGGTCAGCACGGGTATGGTGAAGTGCAAACCCAGCGAAGATTCCGCGTGCTTTGGGGTCGAAGATGGGTGTGCGTTCTCCGCTGAGATAAGGCAGCATGAGGAGCCCGTTTGCGCCGGGCGCAGAGGAAGCAGCTTCATTTGAGAGTGCAGCATAGGCATTTGGTCCACCGGATTTTTCATCTTTTAATAAGTCTTTGGAAAACTGGTCGCGGAACCAGGTTGTGGAGGAACCGCTGGTGGAGAGTCCGCCCTGGTAGCTGTAAATGCCTTCGACAGCGCCCGCTTCGAGCCATAGCTTATCTGTGGAAATAGGATCTTTGATTAGAAATATTAAAAAAGCGGTGCTGCCATACATGATCATCAGTTCTCCGGCGTTGACGACACCAATGCTGACCGCCTCAGAAAGTGCGTCCACAGCTCCAAAAGTAACAGGTGTACCTGTTGGGATACCGGTTGCTTCTGCCGCTGCTAGAGTGATGTGCCCGGCGATCTCATTTGACCAGCCCAGGCGTGGCAGTTTTTCAAGATTGACAATTCCATCCGCATATTTATCATCCCATTGGAGGGTATGGATGTTGATTAGCGGGTTGAATTCGGTCGCGGTGGAAATATCAATGACGAATTCACCAGTCAGTTTATGGATCAGATATGAGGTGGAAGTGAGGAACTGATGAGTTCTCTTATAGATATCAGGTTCGTTCTGTTTGACCCATAGTATTTTTGGTCCAATTGCCTGGGTGGAGAGACGCATACCGCTAAATTCTGTGAGCGCTTTGCGAGTATAGGTGGACTCGAGCTGCTCGATCTGGCCTGCTGCACGTGTGTCAATGCCGTAAAGGATGGCGGGACGCAGGGGAGCGCCGTATTCATCAACAGGAAGCAGGCAGGCACCGATAGCACTAACCGCGAATGCAGCGATATGATCACCGGCTGGAACCTGGGTGGTGAGCTTACGCGAAATGGCAGTAAGGTCTGCCCACCAGACATTATCGGGGTCGTGTTCTGCGTAGCCGGGTTGGGGGATGGAAATGCCGTGCTCCGCGCGCGCTTGAGCAACGATCTTCCCATTTGGGCGGCAAAGGACACCTTTGGAACTATATGTGCCAATATCAATACCTAAAAGTAATTTTCCCATATTGTTACCTCTGAATAATTATTTAACCTGGCTGTATTTGTGGTTGCATGTTCTTGGATTGAAATTTCCAGATCAAGTATCAAGTTTTTTGCTTGCCAACCTCAAATACGCAGCAGAGAAGAACAGCCATACACGTGATGGTTTTAAGACATGGTTAATAAAAGTAAAACTTGTTTAAAAAATTACAGGGCGACGATTGCTTTTTCTGGGTCATCCACGCCAAAGACAATGCGGTTGCCTGTGGCGAGATAGAAAAAGTCAATATTGACTTCCGCATTGGCAATTTTTTGAGCGATCTTGCCCAGTTCACCGGGTGTATCTTTGATGTCTATGACGAGCACTTCACGGATGGACATGATGGTGATCTTGTTCTTGTATAGAAGTGTCTGCGCTTCTTCACTTTTATCAAAGAGCACATGTAATACGACCTTGTCTTGGTACTGGGTACCGCTGATGCCTTCGATGTTGATGCCAGCTTTGCCCAGGGTAGTGCTTAGACTGGCAAGCACGCCGGGGCGGTTGGGGAGCATGATGGTAAAATCTTGTGCCATTTGTTCTCCTTCCATTCTTCGATTGTTAAATTTCTAAGTGGGTATTAATGCCTTAAAAATAGTATATAGTAATTTGTCTTTTTATGAAGAATTGTTTTGGCAATATAGATAATCTAAAGAAAGATTAATCGAGTATTTATCTTATAGATTTTCACGCATGAAAGATAAACAAATCCTGTGGGTGAGGAATTCCGTTTGACTTGTGATTGACGTGTAACACCATAAGAAAAATTTTGGAGGCGGGTTAATAATTACGCGAGGAGTTTAGTTATAATCAGCCCTAAGTAGACTAACCTTATTATGTAGAGCTAAATTTTATTGGAGAAGAATTATGTCTGACCAGGAAGATTGTTTTATCTGCAGGAAACACAATGGATTGGAGTTTGTACCTGGTGGACCTATCTATGAAGACGAGCTGGTATTTTCAGGACATTCCTGGTCTGGTTCTGATCAAAGCACACCGTTTCTCGGTGGTTTTATTGTTGAACCCAAGAGGCATATCCCTACCTGGGCAGAGCTCAATGATGAAGAGGCAGAAACCATTGGAAGAGTGATCAGAGATGTAAGCAAAGCTTTAAAGAAAAACGTGAATGCCGAGCATATTTATGTGTTCGTCTTGGGTCATAATATTCCTCATCTTCATGTCTGGGTTATCCCTCGATATCCGGATACTCCCCGCGAGTTCTGGGGATTTAACATGTTTGAATGGCCTGATCGTCCAAATGGAGGTCAAGATGAGGTTGAGAAGATATGCGCTAGCGTTCGTTCTTTGATGAAATGATGTATTTTGATAATTAAAAATTGCTCCGCATACATTCTCGCTGAAGGTGCCCAGGATGCCATGTTTGTAATTTTCACGAGAAAATATTTTATAATCAGATCGTGGGTGATAAACTGTTATCCAGTTAAATCTTTCTAATCTCCAAAATCAAATGATTAGAAAGCTATCGTTTCTTAAAACTAGTTAGAAGTAAAAAAAAGGATAAAGAATGATTGCTCGTATATCAACATATTTTGATTGTACTGAAGAAAAATTCTGGAAAAAGATAGTTGAACCCAAATCGTTGCAATTTGTAGCATCACCTATTCTGAGCTTTCAGCCACTTGTTAAGGGTGAATTTGATGAGAAGTGGGTTATAGGTAAAACGTATGAGTTGAATTTGTATTTTCTAAATGTTCTACCACTCGGGCGCCATAGGACAAAGATAGTCACAATAGACAAGGAATCGAACACAATTGCAAGTACTGAAAGTAGTACTCTGGTACCGGTATGGAATCACACAATAAGATTTAATCAGTGTGAACAAAACAAATTAATCTACACCGATGAGATTGAGATAAAGGCAGGGTGGCTAACAATATTTGTTTGGATATTTGCACAGCTGTTTTATCGCCATCGTCAAAAACGTTGGAAATTAATGTTGAAATAATTTTCGGATAGTAATAAGACGGCAAATAAGGTGCTACACTTGACCTGGCTGATCGGCTTCATATCTGGATTATCCCTCGATACCCGGATATTCCCCGCGAGTTCTGGGGATTTAAGATGTTTGAATGGCCTGATCGTCCAAATGGAGGTCAAGATGAGGTTGAGAAGATATGCGCTAGCGTTCGTTCTTTGATGAAATGATATATATTTATTATTTAAAATTGCTCTGTGTACACTCTCGCTGAGGGTGCCCGGAATACCATGTTTGTAATTTTCACGAGAAAATATTTTATAATCAGCTCAATGAACAGATAGTTTTCTCTTGGAGATAGATGGAGCACAGTTTATTCGCTACTCCAATAATCGGATTTATCTGGGCAGTCGTCGGCCCGTTGGTTCTTTGTAATCCGCAAAAAAAATTTATTTTAGAATAAAAGGCTGAAACGACGTAAAGGCTGCTGCACGAAGTGTGCACTTGACAAGGCTTCACCCAAGATGCTTGCTAATGCGCGTACCGTTAGATGCCCGAAGGAGATGAAAGGGACATGAATCAAGAGGAAAGACAAAGCCCGATTTACCATGAAGTGCAGCGGTTTCGGCAAGTTTGGCTTTGGGCGGTTGTATTGGCAATAACTTGGCTGCAGTGGTATGCGGCAGTGGAGCAGTTTTTATTTAAAAGGCCATTTGGTGATAATCCAATGCCAGATATCCCTCTTGCTATTTATTGGGTAATCTTCGGCGTTGGTTTGCCTGTGTTATTATTTTTCAGCCAACTAATCATCGAAGTACGCGATGATGGGATTTATTTTCGCTTTTCACCGTTCCACCGTACTTTTCGCAGGATAGCTTTCACGGAAATAAAACAATGTGAAGCGCGGACATACCGTCCTTTCAGAGATTATGGAGGTTGGGGTATCCGAGTCAGATGTAAAGGGAAAGCATATAATGTGAGTGGTAATCACGGTGTGCAGATAGAATTGTTGAATGGTGACCGATTGTTGATTGGTTCACAGAGGGCAGATGAGTTCTGGCGGGCCATTCAGGCAAAGCTTGGTGAGCAAGAGGATCAGAATTTTTCCTGATAACCCGCAGACTGCTATTTTGTAAGGCGTTCCTTGATGAGCGCCAGGACTCCTTCGGAATTGACATCCATGCAGATATTAACATCCGGTCTGTCGCCCCACTGCCGCTTCCAGTCTGCGGTGGTCTGCCCGATACAGCGCCCTTGAGTTTCAACATACACTGGTGCGGCACTGGTTTGGAATAAACTGGGGTTAATGGTGTAGGCAATGGCAGAAGGATCGTGGGTATAAATATCTCCACCCAGCCCATAGAATTCGCTAAAAAAGTTCTGGTAGCATGGAAGGATCCGCTGGATGAGATTAACCGCGGGATTATCTGCATTGAAAAGCTCTTGCTGAAACGCGGTATTGATGATCGTTTTATGGGTCACATCCAGTCCGGCTAGGGTCACCGGCCAATCAGCTGCCATGACGATATCAGCGGCGTGTGGATCGTGGTAGATATTGGCTTCAGCGACTGGAGAGATATTTCCGGGTGTGGAAACTGCACCGCCCATAATGATGACCTCTTGGATAAGGTCAGCGATTTGAGTGTCAAGGAGCAGAGCAAGAGCGATGTTGGTTAGCGGACCAACCGGCACGAGTGTGATCTCGTGGGGGTATGAATGGGCCATTTCCACAATAAATTCTGCCGCGGATTGAGCAATTACTTTGCCTTTCGGCGGAGGCGGGTTGGTGTTACCCATACCGTCATCGCCATGCACTGTGGTACCTAGCATATCAGCCGGAAGGACCAATGGCGAATCGCTTCCGCGTGCGACCGGGATGCTGTCGTGTCCTTCTAATTCCACCAACCGCAGCGAATTTTGGGCGGTAAATTCACCGGGTGCGTTGCCGAACACGCTCGTCAGCCCGACGACTTCCACTTCAGGGGAGCGCAGTGCTGTACAAATTGCGATGGTGTCGTCTACGCCGGGGTCGGTATCGATTATGATTTTCTTTGCCATGTTGAACTCCTTAATGTTTTAATTTGCTTGTGGTATTTTTGCTGATTTGAGTTTGAAATCAGGTATTATTGATAAACGTTATCATACTTCTAAATTGACAATCTGGTTTCATAGACCTGAAGATTTTATTTCGAATTTGATCACAAACAACGAAAGATAATTATAAGAGAAACATGTACTTTTTGAAATGAAGACTTAATGTATCTGAGTGAAACAGGAAATTAATTTTAATGAGGTTTGGAAATGGGCAAACATGCTGTTAATCCATCTGAAAAAATCGCGCAAGAAATCCCGATTGAGATTGCGCCAAGAACTGACACCGACAGGATCGCTGCCATATTCCTTTCCGCTTTTCGGGGTGACCCATTTATACTATCTTTATTCTCGTCGGCTAGAGATATTCAAAAAGCCATGGGCGCTGATTTCAGATATATGATAGAAAAGGCGCGGGTTAACGGGGTTGTTTTTCGCACTTCTGACACATACGAGGGAGCAGCTGTCTGGTGTTTGACTGGATTTCCAAAAAGCACATTCAGCCTGAATGTGCGCATCGCGTGGTTTATGCTCAATCAATTTAAAGTTCACGACTTAAGGAAATTTGTTTCATTATATTTGAAAGTGGAAAAAGCACATATTCGGATCATCAAGCGGCCCCATTATTACCTTGAATTATTGGGAGTGGATGTGAAATTCCAGGGAATGGGTTTTGCGTCTAAATTATTAAAACCAGTGCTGGCGCACGCGGACCAATCCCGCAGATACTGTTATCTGGAGACGCAAAATGAGAAGAATGTTGTTCTATACCAACATTTTGGCTTTGAGGTGGCAGATACCATCCAGACTGGCTTTGGTAGTGATGCGTATTACTTGATGCTGCGGAAAGTGAAAAGAGAGTAAGAGGTAACATTTAGCAGCTGGTTGTTCCACGCAAAAAAGAGACAGGCGCGACCTAGCCGAGGGGTATAAGTTACAGTCTAATAAAGGTGGAAGGCGCCCTGCCGCTATCTGTTTATGAGAAAACTACCTTGGCTTCGCATGAACACACTACTGTGTCTGGGAATTATTAGATTTCTGGTGTCCCGATAATATTTCCAATTGAACTAAACAACTTTCTCTGTCTTTGGGATGAAGAATATTACGGCCTCAAATTTCTATATGTCATTCACCAGTGAATATGTCACCCCTATCCACCAATGAAAATGTCACCTTGATTCAACCATTTCCTTTTGATGAATGAGTTTACCATTCAGCCGATAACCATAATCCTGTTTCCATGGATGACCTTTTCCTGGTGAATATTTATTGATTGACTTTTGTTTATTCATGACCGTCCGATTCTCCCTTTTTGATTGAACCTCTTTATAAGAATAATCACACGCGGGGGTGAACTTACCAATTTTGAGCGGCACGCCCAATTTGTGTTCAAACCGAGCGATCTGAACACTTTTATAGTGCACAGTCAATCCGCCATCCAGATGTTGATGTAATGCCACTTTTGCTTTGGCAAAAGAACATCTATCCCTGCCAGGCGGCAGCTGCAACGAATGATTGTCAAAAGATATGGTGTTGTCATTCTTTACCGTTCGAGTGTATTTGAACGCAAACAGGCTGTAAGGGTTTCGCAGCTCGCCCCACGGCACAAAAGCGGATCCGTCCTGCTCCGCTTTCACCATAAAGCGTTGATTGTGTTTAGGCAGAAATCTTTTCAGCACACCAATAGCTTTTTTCAGGCTGTCGGCACCGGCTTCTCGTAAAGCCTTGACCAACCGGTCCTGCAGGGTTCTAAATAACCGCTCTATCCGCCCTTTGGCCTGAGGGGAGTGGGCCGGGATCAGTTCAAAATACCCAATTCTTCTAAAATACGCTCAAATTGGCTTTTTGGCTCTTTTCCCGCCAATTGTTCCGCCAGACTGGCTTTCTTGCGGCTCGTGAGGCGTTTATCCATATACATGCTTTGCGGGATGCCTTCTGTCAGACATATCTCCTGAAGCACTTCCAAATATCCAGCCGCATCTTCTTGTCCCCTGAATGTCGCATACACCTTATTGGTCGCGTCATCTATATAGGCGATCAGCGTCAATTTCGGCCCTCGCCCTTCCAGCCAGTCATGGATGCTGCCATCGGCCTGCAGCATTTCCCCTTGCATCGGTTTTCTCTCCCTGCGGGCATAATACTTCCTGCTCTTCTTCTGGCGCGGCGTTGGATAACCAGCTTTCCTCCGGATGCGTGTCAGACTGCTGGCTGATACCCTGAGTGCGTATCTTTCTTCAAGGACTTCGGTTAAATGCAGTGTGTTGTAATCAGCATATTTCTCTTTCAATAGCTGTTTGATTGTTGATGTGAGGCTTGGATCAAGCCTGTTTGGAGAAGATTTACCGCGGTTCCCATGAGCCAGGCTTGCCGCGCCTCCTTCGCGGTATTTCTTGATGATCCGTCTGGTTTGCCTCAGGGATATGCCCATC
>CBDAFG010000086.1:0-2981 GCA_965195205.1 uncultured Pelolinea sp.
ATGGATCTATTCCATATTCTCCTACTAACACCGCAGTCCATCCAGAAAATGATGATTGGCTGATGGTTGCCACACAGGGAACTGGGATACATATCCTTGAAAAGGATTGCACAACTGCCAGATTTAGCAACCAGGGATTAATAAGTTTATTCGTTAATTCGATTGTGGTTGATCCAAACAATCCGGAAATTATATATGCTGGAACGGATGGAGGCGCGTTCATTTCACTCAACGGGGGGGAAGAGTGGAGAGAGATCAACGGCGGGTTGTTGGGGGCAAATCTGGTTTTTTCAATCGCGGTGGATTCACAATCCAATGTGTATGCCTCCACGCCTTACGGCATATTTATATTAGAGGAAAAATGACATCACCTCTAAAAAGCTCAACCCAAAATATAAATCATATAATTATTACTATCGATAATCAAAGAACAAAACATGAGGGTATGGATATATGGCAAACGATGTATTTGTAAGTTATTCTAAAAAAGATAAAGATATCACCAACACCATAGTTGCAGCGCTGGAAAAGAACAATATTCACTGTTGGTATGCCCCCAGGGATATCAACCCCAGCGATGATTGGGGAAAAGCCATTTCCAACGCGATTCAACAGAGTAAGATTTTCCTGTTGATCTTCTCAAGCAATTCCAACCAATCCCAGCATGTACTGGATGAATTGAATTTCGCCATTTCTCAAGAAGCAAGCATTTTACCAATTCGGATTGAAAATCTGAAACCAGATGGCGCGTTGGGGCTGCACTTGTCCTCACGTCAATGGCTGGACGCGTATGATCTGCCTTTGGAAAGCCACATCAGGAAACTAATTAAATCCGTTTCATCCAATTTAGGTTCTGAAATTGATGAAAAGAACATATTGGCGCCCGAGGAAATCAAACAAGAGCGTAAAAAACAAAAAACGTTCAACAATCCTTTCACTTTTGGCAACCCCATCCGCGATTCAGAACGGTTCATCGGGCGAGCAGAAGATATCCGCCAAATCACCAACCGCCTGCTCTCCTCTGCGCGGGAATCTACTTCGATCGTTGGTGAACGGCGCATCGGGAAAACATCCCTTCTCAAATACCTCACAAATCCAGAGGTCGCCGAATCCTACGGTCTAAAAAATGACGAATTCTGCATCGTCTATATCGACTTTCAGGGATTAAATGACATCACACCCCAGCGGTTCTGGCAGCGAGTAATGCGCTTAATGGCCCGAACGATGAAAAGCAGCGACAGGAAGGAGATTTTCAAAGATTTGAGTAAACAGGAGTATATTGACCTGTTTGATCTTGAGGATCTATTTGAAGATATCGGCAGTGATGGCACCCATGTGGTTCTTTTAATGGACGAATTTGAATATGTGACCCAAAATCCTAATTTTGATTCGGATTTCTTTGGCGGACTGCGTTCACTCGCCATTCATTACAATCTTTCATTAGTGCCTGCCACCCGCCGTGAGCTGGTTGAGCTGTGCCACTCAGAAGAGATCAAGGGTTCACCTTTCTTCAACATTTTCGCCACAGTTGTGCTAAAACCATTTTCTTCTCAAGAAACCGATACACTGATTAATAATTACGCGAAAACGGCAGGAATTGTTTTTTCTCCAAAAGAAGTGAATTTTATTCGCCAGATTGGCGGTGGATATCCGTTTTTTGTCCAGATGATCGGGTACTATCTAGTAGCGGGCAAAAATGATGGACTTAAAGGAACTACACTCTTTGATTATGCGATTGCAGAATTTAACCAGCAGGCAGAACCCCATTTTTCATACATTTGGAAGCACGCATCTGAAAGCGAAAAGATCACGCTGGTAACCGTGATGGCATTAGAGAGTCAATTCCAGAAAACAGGAGATAAAAAGCAGCGGATTACAGCTGACAAAATCAGTGCCATTTATCCCCGCGCGCCGCGAGACATCATCAACCTGATCAAACAGGGATCATTGATCGTAAAAGACGAGAAAATATCTTTGTTCTCCTCAAGTTATATGCAGTGGATCGGCGTGGAATTAACTGCAGTTCCTGGTGAGGAAGAATCAGAGACTTCTGTAGAAGAATGGATCCATTCCAGTAAAGATAAAGAGTTGGTTCAGACCAAAGAAGTTCTCATAAAAACCAAAAAGAGATACTGGACTGTGGTCGGTAAAGTACTCAAAGAATTTTCTATCGAGATCATCGGAAAAATCGCTGTTGATATGATGAGAGGTTTTTAAAAAAAACAGTTTGTGGTCTCAGGAATTAAAGAAAACAAGGACACATAAACAAATCACCCAATTGGTCACAGGAAGAATATATCCATGCATACCATTTCGCGGTAAAAGCACACCGCGGACAGGTATATCCAGGCACTAGACTGCCGTATCTGATACACCTTTTCTTCGTCAGTATGGAGATCATCGCTGCGCTTGCGGTTGAGAAAGTAAACCATCCCGATCTGGCATTGCAATGTGCGCTCCTGCACGACGTGATTGAAGATACGGATATCAACTATCAAACAATCAAAAAGACGTTTGGGATCAAAGTAGCGAATGGTGTAGACGCGTTATCAAAAAGGGACGAGGTTAAAAAAGCACAGCGTCTATCAGACAGCCTAAACCGTATCCAGGATCAGCCTCACGAAGTGTGGATGGTTAAGTTGGCAGACCGCATCAGCAACCTGCAGCCCCCGCCACATCATTGGACGCAGACAAAGATCACAACCTATTGGGAGAGTTCCAAAATCATTTATGCAGCCCTCAAAGAGTCTAGCCCATACTTAAGGGAGCGATTACTTCAGAAAATTGATAATTACTCTAACTATATAAAATAAAGAGAGGAGAATAATTATCCTCCTCTCTCTCATGAACCTGCTTACTTATTCGTTCGAGTAAGAGTTATTTACATCTTCAAGTATGGTCACATAATCCTTCTTGTATGCATCTTCATAATAAGTGGTGTAGAAAAACAGGTAACTATCCTCGGTATCAAAAAAAGTTGC